>NZ_JBHXBO010000310.1:0-4015 GCF_042726775.1 Oerskovia sp. NPDC060287 | reverse complement strand
GGTCGGTGAGCTCTCTGTCGTAGGGGTTCTTGCCGGCCGCGGACCTCAGGGCTGCGACGGTGTCGTTCGCGGTTGCCTCCCAGTCGCGGAAGAAGTCTGACGCCCGAGGGTTCAGGAACCGGAACCGCGCGAAGTTGACCGGCCGTGCCGGGTCCTCGAACAGTGGCGCGTTCAGCGCCCGCCCGAGGCGATTGATCGCGACGATGTCGCCGCGGCCGTTCGACACCCAAGCAGGCGACAGCTGAGCGTCCAGGACGTGCTGCACGCTCGGCCGCACCTGGTGACGCGCCGGACGCCGCCTCGTCGCGCCGCGGGTGTTCTCCGCACGGGCCAGGTCGAAGAGGTGTCTGCGCTCGGCCTCGTCGAGCTGCAGGGCGCGCGCGATGGCGTCCAGGACGCTCTCGGACGCGCCGCGGACGTTGCCGCGCTCGAGCTGGGTGTAGTACTCCACGGACACCCCGGCCAGCTGGGCCACCTCGCTGCGGCGCAACCCTGTGACCCGGCGGGTCCCGAGTCCTGCAGGCAGGCCGACCTGCTCGGGCGTGACCCTGCCTCGGCGGGAGACCAGGAAGTCTCGTACCTCGTCGCGTCTGTCCATGCCCACGACGCTACGACCGTCGTCGTGACCGTGGGAGATGCTGGCAGCACCCCCCATCACGTGGGCCACCGTGGGCTGTTCAAGGAGGAGGCGGACCGGCCGGGTGGAGCATGGTGCATCTGGCGCGTCGACCGGCGTGTCTTGGCACCTGCGACGTCGTGGCGGGCGGCGGCCGTAGGAGTGCGCGGGTGGCGAGCGTCCCCGGTCCCCAGTTGCCGTTGCTGGGGGGCGGGCAAAGACTGGACGGCACGACCTGGGGGGCGAACGTTCTGAGGCGACGTGGAAGCTCGCTGCTGTCGCCCTTTCTGTTCTCTCGCGAGCGGTAGTCCGGCGAACGTCCAACGAAGGAGACAAGGATGTCTGAGACTCGTGTCGTCGTCGGTGTCGACGGATCGACGAGCAGCCGCACGGTACTGACCTGGGCCGCCCACGAAGCCCGCCTGCGTGGCGAGCCGCTTCTCGTCGTGCACTCGCGCTTCCGGCCGGCCTACGACCCGATGTTCGCCGGAGGTTTCTACCTGCCCCCGATGGCCACCGAGAGCGACGAGGCCGACGAGGTGCTGCGCGTCGCCGTCGACGTCGCCCGACAGGCCGAGCCCGAGCTGGAGGTGGAGACATCAGCTCGACCGGGACCGGCAGCCCTTGCTCTGCTGGACGCGGCGAGCGAGGGCGCCGGGCTCGTCGTGGTCGGCACACGCGGCCTCGGTGCCTTCGGTGCCCTCTTCCTGGGCTCCGTCAGCATCCAGCTCGCAGCGCGCTCTCCGGTACCTGTGGCCGTGGTGCCGAGCGACGCGACGTTCTCGACCGCGGGCCCCGTCTTGGTGGGCGTCGACGGATCGCCCCGGAGTGAGGTCGCGACGGTCGAAGCAGCCCACGAAGCGGTCCGCCGCAACGTCCCGCTCGACGTCGTCGCGGCGTACACGGTCCCTGCCGACCCGCTCGTGACCTCCCTCACGCCGTCGGTCGACGATCTGCGCGCGGCATTCCGCGGCCGAGCGCACGAGGTGGCGGAGGGGGCTGCAGAGTCCGCCCGCCGCGTGGGCCCGTCCTTGATCGTGCGGACGCACGTCATGGAAGGGCCGCCGGCCGACGAGATCTCGCGAGCCGCCGTGGCCGCCTCCGTCGTCGTGGTCGGTTCGCGGGGGTACGGCGAGGTCAGGGGCCCGGTCCTGGGATCGGTCAGCCAGACCCTGCTGCGTCACGCGAAGTGGCCGGTGCTGGTCACGCACGAGTCCTGACGGGCCCGCGATCGGCGGGTTCAGACCGGCTCTCGTCGGCCTTCCTCGGCGGTGGTCTCGGTGAGCGTCGTCGCGAGCGAGGTGAGGGCCCCGGGCACGAGCGAGTAGTACGCCCAGCGCCCGCGCTGCTCACGCGTGAGGAGGCCGGCGTCGACGAGGATCTTGAGGTGGTGGCTCACGGTCGGCTGGGACAGGCCGACAGGCTCGGTGAGGTCGCACACGCAGGCTTCGCCGCCCTCGTGAGAGGCGACGATCGAGAGCAGCTGGACCCGGGTGGGGTCGGCCAGCGCCTTGAAGGTGCGCGCGAGGGCGCGGGCGGTCTGGGGGTCCGCCGCCTGCCGGACCAGCGGCGCGCAGCAGGCGGCGCCGGCGGTGCCGGCTGGTGCGAGGGGCAGGTCCGTCGTCGTGGTCATGAGCCCATCTTGCCACGTATCGAAGTTTGTGGATACGTTGTCGCCATGGAGTTCATTGATGGTTGTCGATGCGAGGAGTGGTGATGAGCGAGGTCGTGCGTGCTGACCTGCCGGTCGTGGTGATCGGTGGGGGACCGGTGGGGCTGGCCGCGGCCGCTCACCTGCTGGAGCGGGGCCTGGAGCCGGTGGTCCTCGAGGCGGGCGAGGGGCCGGGTGCGGCGGTGGCGTCGTGGGGACACGTGCGGTTGTTCTCGCCGTGGCGCTACGACATCGACGAGGCCGCGTGCCGACTGCTCGAGCCCACCGGATGGAGGGCCCCGGACCTGAACGAGCTGCCCACGGGGCGCGAGCTCGTGGACGAGTACCTGGTGCCGCTGGCCGCGACCCCGGCGATCGCCTCGCGGTTGCGGACCAGGACACGGGTGCTGGCCGTGGCCCGCGACGGCGCGGACAAGACCCGGTCCTTGGGCCGGGAGCGGCGCGCGTACCGGGTGCGGACCGTGGGTGCGGACGGGCAGGTCGAGGATGTGCTGGCCCGTGCGGTGATCGACGCGTCCGGGACGTTCACGACGTCCAACCCGCTGGGGACCAGCGGCCTTCAAGCGGTCGGCGAGGACCGGGCGCAGGGCTTCGTCACCGGCCCCCTGCCTGATGTCCTGGGCTCGCAGCGGGAGCGGTTCGCCGGCCGGCACACGCTCGTCGTCGGGATGGGCCACTCGGCAGCGAACACGCTCCTGTCCCTGGTCGAGCTCGCGGAGTCCGCACCGGGCACCACGGTCACCTGGGCGATCCGCGGCGGGTCGGCGCGGCGCCTGTTCGGCGGCGGGACCGACGACGAGCTGCCCGCGCGCGGGCTCCTGGGCACCCGCCTGCAGGCCGCGGTGGAGGCCGGCCGGTTGACGTTGGTGAAGTGGATCTCGATCGAACAGCTCGTGCCCGGCCAGGACACGGTGCGGGTCCTGGGCCGTTCGCGCGACGAGGCGCTGGACCTGCAGGTCCATGCGATCGTGAACGCGACCGGGTTCCGCCCGGACCTGGACATGCTGCGCGAGGTGCGCCTGGACCTGGACCCGGTGGTGGAGTCCCCGAGCCGGCTGGCCGAGCTCATCGACCCCAACTTCCACTCGTGCGGCACGGTGCCCCCGCACGGGGAGAAGCTGCTCCGGCACCCCGACGACGGGTTCTACCTCGCCGGGATGAAGTCCTACGGGCGGGCGCCGACGTTCCTGCTCGCCACGGGCTACGAGCAGGTCCGCTCGATCGCCGCCGCCCTGGCAGGCGACCGGGCCGCAGCCGACCTGGTCCAGCTGAACCTGCCCGCCACCGGTGTGTGCTCGACGGACCTGGCGCTGGAGGCCGACGACGAGACCGACGTCTCGTGCTGCGGCACAGCACCCACCGAGCCGCAGCTCGTCACGCTCGGGGTCGATGCACCGTCCGGGTCCGGGTTCGCTACCGGCGTCGTCCACGGGCGCTCCGGCGACGAGCCGACGCCGGCGAGCGCCTGCGAGTAAGGCTGGGCCTGCGTGCAGCGAACCCCGCCCGGAGGGGCGGGGCTTCGCCTAGACGACGACGGGCCGGACGGTGCGCGTCCGCACCGCCCGCAACCTCACGGAGGCCGAGCGGCTGCTCACCGACGACGTCCACTGCATCCTGCTGGACCTCGCCCTGCCCGTCCCCGGCCCCCTCCGGCTCCACGGAGGAGTACATCCAGTTCCTGCTGCCCGGCATCATGGTGATGAGCGTCGTGATGATCACGATGTACA
>NZ_JBHXBO010000309.1:0-4023 GCF_042726775.1 Oerskovia sp. NPDC060287 | reverse complement strand
CCCTGCGACCTTCCGGAAGAGGATCTCGACATGTCCGGACCCGCGTTCACCGGTGCCGTGGTCGGCCTGGTCGTCGGCGTTTTCCTCACGGGTGCGCTGGTCCTCGCCTGGCGGCTGGCCCGCGGCACCCGCGAGCTCGGCAGCGACTCGGAGCGGGCGACGTTCCGCACCCTGCACCTCGCGTCGCGCGCGGCCACGCACCTGCGGGACGGCCTCGAGGGCGACGACGTCGGCCGAGCGGCGCGCCACCTGCGTGCGCTGCTCGGCTGCGACGCGCTCGCGGTCGTGACGGCCGACGGCGTCGTGGCGCTCGACGGCCCGGCCACCCTCCGGGCCGAGGCCGAGCGGGTGGGGGCGCGGACCGTCGGGACGGGCAGGCGACAGGTCTACGGGAGCCGCGAGCCGTCGTCGGGCACGTCCGTGCAGGACGCACCGCTCGAGGCCGTCGGGGCCCCCGTGCTCGCCGGCGGGGCCGTGGCAGGCGCCGTGGTCGCGTTCGCGACACGCGTGCGCCCGCCGCTCGTGCGCGCCACGGGCGAGGTCGCGCAGTGGTGCGCGGCCCAGCTCGAGCTCGGCGAGCTCGAGGCCTCGCGCACCGCGCTGGCCCAGGCCGAGCTGCGCGCCCTGCGCGCCCAGATCAGCCCGCACTTCATCTACAACTCGCTCGGCGCGATCGCCTCGTTCATCAGCACCGACCCCGAGCGGGCGCGGGACCTGGTGCTCGACTTCGCGGACTTCACGAGGTACTCGTTCCGGGGTCGCGGCGACTTCACGACGCTCGCCGACGAGCTGCACAGCATCCACTCCTACGTCGAGCTCGAGCGAGCCCGGTTCGGCGACCGGCTCACCGTGACGCTCCAGATCGCGCCCGAGTCGCTCTCGACCGTCATCCCGTTCCTCAGCGTGCAGCCGCTCGTCGAGAACGCCGTCCGACACGGCCTCGAGCCCCGCGAGGCCGGGGGCACGATCGTCATCAGCGCGCGCGACGAGGGCACCCAGACGGAGATCACGGTCGAGGACGACGGCGTCGGGATGTCGCCCGAGAGGCTGCGGGCCCTGCTCGCCTCGGGCTCGCGCGCGACCAACGTCGGGCTGCGCAACGTCGACACGCGCGTGCGCCAGCTCTACGGCGACCAGCACGCGCTCGAGATCGAGACGAACGAGGGCGCGGGTACCCTCGTGCGGATGCGCGTCCCCAAGTCCCAGCCCCAGCACGAGACCGAGGTGAGCAGGCCGTGAACGACGACGGTCCCCGGGCCACCGGGTCCGGTGCGCCGGGCGAGAGCCCGGGCGAGGTCCGGCCCGACGGCGTCGACGTCCTCGTGGCCGACGACGAACGGCCGGTGCTCGACGAGCTGGTCCAGCTCCTGCGCCGCGACCCGCACGTGCGCTCGGTGCACGCCGTCGCGTCGGGGTCCGAGGCCCTGCGCTGGCTGTCCGAGCACCCCGTGCACGTCGCGTTCCTCGACATCCACATGCCCGGCCTCACGGGGCTCGACCTCGCCCGCGCGCTGTCACGGTTCTCGGTCCGGCCCGCCGTGGTGTTCGTGACGGCCGACGAGGCCAGGGCCATCGAGGCCTTCGAGGTCGAGGCCGTCGACTACGTGCTCAAGCCCGTGCGGCGCGAGCGCCTGGCACGGGCGGTCGAGCGTGCGGTCGCGGGGCACGCCGCAGCGGGCACCTCCTCGCGGGGCGACGTGGGCCGCGCGGCGCCCGACGACCGCGCCCCGGCCGACGAGACCATCGCTGTGACGGTCGGCAGCACGACCCGCGTCGTGCTGCGCTCGGCCGTGCGGTGGGTCCAGGCGCAGGGGGACTACTCGCGCCTCGTGACCGGCACGGACAGCTATCTCGTGCGCGAGCCCCTCTCCGACCTCGAGGAACGCTGGGCGCCCGCGGGGTTCCTGCGCGTGCACCGCTCGTACCTCGTCGACCGCTCGGCCGTGACCGCGGTCCGCCTGGGCGGCGCGCACCCCGTCGTGGTCGTCGCGGGGCACGAGGTCCCCGTGAGCCGGCGCATGGCACCGGCCGTGCGCGACGCGTTCCTGGGCCGCCCCGGGGGACGTCCGTGAGCGGCGACGAGCCGCCGCCGCGGGTCGTCGTCCGCTCGACGGACGACCCGGCGAGCGACCCGGCCGCCGCGACAGGACCGGGGGAGGGGGCGCCGTCGGGCAGCGGGGCACCCCGCGGCGCGCAGGCCTCCGGGCCCGACGACGCGAGCGAACCCGCGGCCGTTTACGCCCGCAGCCTCGCGCGGGCGCAGCTGCGGCTCGCGCTCGCGTGCGTCGTGTCGTTCCTGGCGGTGGTCACGCTGCTCACGGTCACCATGAGCGCCGTGCCCACGCTGGGCGACGTGCACGTGCTGGGCGTGCCGCTCCCGTGGCTCCTGCACGCCTACGGGTTCTACCCCGTCATCGCGGCGTTCGCGCTCGTGTTCGCGCTCGCCGCGGCGCGCAACGAACGACGCTTCCGCGCCCTCGTGGAGGACGAGTGACCTCGGCGCTGCCGCTCGTCGCCGTCGGGATGCTCCTGCTCGCGACCGGGCTCATCGGGTTCTACGGGTTGCGGATCTCGCGGACCACGAGCGACTTCTTCGTCGCCTCGCGCACCGTGCAACCCGTGTGGAACGCCTCGGCCATCAGCGGTGAGTACCTGTCGGCCGGGACGTTCCTGGGCCTGTCCGGGCTCGTGCTGCTCTCGGGGGCCGAGGCCTTCTGGTTCCCCGTCGGGTACGCCGCGGGCTACCTGCTCGTGCTGCTGTTCGTCGCCGGGCCGTTGCGTCGCAGCGGGGCCTACACGATCCCCGACTTCGTCCAGGCGCGGCTCGACTCGCTCGCTGCCCGGCGCGTCACGAGCGTCCTGGTGCTCGTCATCGGGTGGCTGTACGTCGTCCCGCAGCTCCACGGGGCCGCGCTCGTCATCACGACCGTGGCCCCCGTGCCGCCGTGGGTCGGGTCGGTCGGGGTCGCCGCGGTCGTGAGCGCCGTGGTCGCCGCGGGCGGCATGCGCTCGGTCACGTTCGTCCAGGCCTTCCAGTTCTGGGTCAAGCTCACGGCCCTCGCGATCCCCGTGGTCTTCCTGCTGGTCGTCCTCGGCGGGCAGGACCTGGCGCTCGACCCGGCCCAGGTCTTCCCGCCCGAGGCCGGGCCGCGCTCCTACGACACCTACACGACGGCCTCGCTGCTGCTCGCTCTCCTGCTCGGCACGATCGGCCTGCCGCACGTCCTCGTGCGCTTCTACACGAGCCCCGACGGGGTCTCGGCGCGGTGGACCACGGTCGTGGTGATCGGCATGATCAGCGTCTTCTACATGGTCTCGAGCACCATGGGGCTCGTCGCCCGCGTCGTCGCGCCCGACCTCGCCGCGCCCGGTGTCGCCGACACGGTGGCGCTCGTGCTGCCCGCGCGCCTGGTGCCCGGCCTGGGCGGTGAGCTGCTCTCCGCTCTCGTGATCGCGGGGGCGTTCGCCGCGTTCCTCGGGACCTCTTCCGGGCTCGTGGTCTCGCTCGCGGGCGTCGTGAGCCAGGACCTGTTCGGCGGCACGGTCCGCTCGTTCCGGTGGTCCGCGGTCGCGTGCACGCTCGTGCCGCTCGCGTTCGCGCTCGTGACGATCCCGCAGGGGCTCGTGACGAGCGTCGGGACGGTGTTCGTGTTCGCGGCCTCGGCGCTGTCCCCGACCATCCTGCTGGGCGTGTGGTGGCGTCGGCTCACCGCGCGCGGCGCGATCGCGGGCATGGTCGTCGGGAGCGCGCTGTGCGCCGGCGCGCTGCTCGTGACCTCGGCGCTCGGTCCGGGCGACGGGCTCGCGCGCAGCCTCCTGGCCCAGCCCGCGGCCTGGACGATCCCGCTCGCGACCGCCACGACCGTCGTCGTGTCCCTGCGGGACCGGCGCGGGCCGCAGCCCCGCACCGACCGGTTCCTGCGACGGTTGCACGTGCCGGAGCGGGCGCCCGAGCGTTGAGTGCGTGGTTCGGCTGCGACGCGCCCGGCGAGTCGCCGCCGAAACACG
The DNA here is from genome assembly GCF_042726775.1 of Oerskovia sp. NPDC060287. Taxonomy (NCBI): domain Bacteria; kingdom Bacillati; phylum Actinomycetota; class Actinomycetes; order Micrococcales; family Cellulomonadaceae; genus Oerskovia; species Oerskovia sp. NPDC060287. The sequence goes on along the minus strand of NZ_JBHXBO010000309.1, from coordinate 15 downwards.
CACACGTCGGGCGGG
>NZ_JBHXBO010000308.1:0-4034 GCF_042726775.1 Oerskovia sp. NPDC060287 | reverse complement strand
GGCGACGGCCGGGCCGCCCAGGGGTCCGACGACTCCCCGGCGGGCCGTGCGAGCGGCGCCGCCGCGGCGCAGCACCGCAGGCAACCGAGCAGCGTGGCTCGGACCACGACGAACGGACGACATGACCACGACGACCGACCAGGTGACCACGGCGGACCCGCCAGGCGCCCGGACCCCACGCTCGACCACCCCGCGGCCCAGGACGTCCGGAGGAGGTGGGCTGGGGCGGTACGTCCTGGTCCGGTTCCTCCTCATCATCCCGACCGTCTTCATCCTCGTGACGACCGTCTTCTTCGTCATGCGCGCGACGGGCGACCCCATCACCGCGGCGCTCGGCGGCCGGCTCCGCGCCGACCAGCTCGCCGAGCGCATCCACGCGGCCGGCTACGACCGCCCGATCATCGTCCAGTACCTCGAGTACCTGGGCGGGATCCTGCGCGGCGACTTCGGCACCACGATCAGCGACAACCGGCCGGTCTCCGAGATCCTCACGACCTACGGTGCGGCGACGCTCGAGCTCGCGGTCTACGCGCTGATCATCGCGTTCCTGGTCGGCATCCCGCTCGGGCTGCTCGCAGCCCACCACCGCGACCGGATCCCCGACGCGTTCCTGCGCGTCTTCGCGATCCTCTGCTACGCGACCCCCGTGTTCTTCGCGGGCCTCCTGCTCAAGCTGATCTTCTCGGTCGGCCTCGGCTGGTTCCCCGTCGCGGGCCGTGCCTCGACCGGGGCCGAGCTGCAGATGCTCTCGCTGCCCGACCCGTCGGGCTTCTACGTCGTGGACGCGATCCGTACGGGCGACCCCGCCGTCCTGGGCGACGTCCTGATGCACGCGGTCCTGCCCGGGGTCGCCCTGGGGCTCCTGACCGCCGGGGTGTTCCTGCGCCTCGTGCGGACCAACGTGATCGGGACGCTCGCGACCGACTACGTCGACGCGGCCCGCTCACGCGGCGTCTCGGAGCGTCGCCTCGTCCGCACGCACGCGTGGCGCCCCGCGCTCATCCCGATCATCACCGTCATGGGCATGCAGATCGCGATGCTCCTGGCCGGGGCGGTCCTGACCGAGACGACCTTCGAGTGGAAGGGTCTCGGCTTCATGCTCTCGCAGTACCTCCAGGCCCGTGACTTCGTCGCGGTCCAGGGGATCGTCGTCCTGCTGGCCGTGATCGTCGCGGTCACGAACTTCCTCGTGGACGTCATCGCGGCGCTCATCGACCCGAGGGTGAGGTACTGACATGGCACGACGACTCTCCTGGGGCCGCCTGCCCGTTGTCCACCAGCTCCGTCAGAGCGTCGGGCTCCAGCGCGGCATGCTCGTCGCGGGCCTGATCATCACGGGGCTCTTCCTCCTCACGGCCCTGACCGCGCCGCTGCTCGCGCCCTACGGGTACAGCCAGCTCCGCAACGCGGACGGGGCGTTCGGCGCGCAGCAGCCGCCGTCGGCCGAGCACCTGCTCGGCACGACCGTGGGCGGCTACGACGTCCTGTCGCGCGTGATCTGGGGCGCGCAGACCGCGGCCCTGGTGATCGTGGTCGCGATCGCGGCGTCGATCGTGATCGGCATCCTGCTGGGCCTGGTCTCGGGGTACTTCGGCGGGTGGCTCGACCGCGTGCTCGTGGTCGTGTGCGACGCGATCTACGCGTTCCCGTCGCTGCTCCTCGCGATCCTGCTCGCGATCGTCATCAGCGGGGGCCAGTCCAAGCTGTGGGGCGGCATCCTCGCGGCCGCGCTCTCGATCACGGTGGTCTTCATCCCGCAGTACTTCCGGGTGATCCGTGCGGAGACGGTCCGGATCAAGGCCGAGGCCTACATCGACTCGGCGCGCGTGATCGGCACGCCGCACCGCCGCATCATGGGTCGCCACGTGCTGCGCAACGCGACGCGCACGCTCCCGCTCATCGTGACGCTCAACGCGTCCGAGGCGATCCTCACGCTCGCGGGGCTCGGGTTCCTGGGCTTCGGGATCGAGCCGACGGCCGCGGCCGAGTGGGGCTACGACCTCAACAAGTCGCTGTCCGACGTGACGAGCGGCATCTGGTGGACCGCGCTCTTCCCGGGCCTCGCGATCGTGCTCGCGGTCCTGGGCATCACGCTCGTGGGCGAGAGCCTCAACGACCTGGCCGACCCGCGCCTGCGCAGCCGCCGGGCGGCAGCGGTCGGTGCGGGCGAGGTCGCGGAGACGTCGGTCGTGCCGGGAGGGTCGCTCACGGCCGGCCCGGCGGGGCTGGGCGGTCTGGAAGGTTCGGGGACGTTGGGCGACGAGGGAATCGAGGTGCGCCCGTGAGCGCGCAGCAGTCAGCAGGCGAAGGCGCGACGACGTCGCGCGAGCAGGGCGCGGTCGTCACCATCCGGGACCTCACGGTCTCGTTCGCGACCGACGCAGGACCCATCCTCGCGGTCGACGGGGTCGACCTCGAGGTCGCTCCGGGCGAGGTCCTCGCGGTCGTCGGCGAGAGCGGCAGCGGCAAGACCGTGACGGCCAAGACGATCCTCGGTCTGCTGCCGGAGACCGCGACCGCGCGTGGCGCCGTCGTTCTCTCGAACAAGGCGGGGACGAGCGAGTCCGACGTGGTCTCCCTCAGCCGCTCCCAGCTGCGGGCCGTGCGCGGCACGGACGTCGCGATGGTCTTCCAGGAGCCGTCGGCCGCGCTCAACCCCGTCTTCACCGTGGGGTGGCAGATCGTCGAGGGGCTGCGCGCCCACCGGCGCGTACGCCGCGCCGAAGGGCGCCGGCAGGCGGTCGACGTGCTGCGCCGCGTCGGGATCCCCGACCCCGAGACGGCGGTCGACAAGTACCCGCACCAGTTCTCGGGCGGTCAGAAGCAGCGCATCGTCATCGCGATGGCGCTCGTGCTCGACCCCGGGCTCATCGTCGCGGACGAGCCGACGACCGCGCTCGACGTGACCGTCCAGGCCGAGATCCTCGACCTGCTGCGGCGCTGCCGCGACGAGTTCGGGACCGCGATCGTGCTCATCACGCACAACATGGGCGTGGTCGCGGACCTCGCGGACCGCGTGGCCGTGATGTACCAGGGCAAGGTCGTCGAGCAGGCCGACGTGCGGTCGCTGTTCGAGGACCCGCAGGCCGAGTACACGCGCGCGCTCCTGGACGCGGTCCCGCGCGTCGGCGGGGGCGTGGTCAACGCGGCGGCCCGGGTCGAGGCGCGTGCCGACGGCTGGGCCGAGGGGGCTCCCGTGGTCGTGGCCCAGGGGCTGAGGATCGAGTACCCGGGCCGGTTCCGCAAGCCCGCGTTCGTCGCGGTCGACGGGGTGGACCTGTCGATCCGTCCCGGCGAGGTGCTGGGGCTCGTGGGCGAGTCGGGCTCGGGCAAGACGACCATCGGCCGGGCGATCGGAGGCCTCACGCCCGTGACGGGCGGGTCGCTGTCGGTGCTGGGCGTCGAGATGCGGGGCGCGCGCGAGCGCGACGTGCGGCCCGTGCGCCCGCGCATCGGGTTCGTGTTCCAGGACCCGGCGTCGAGCTTCAACCCGTTGCTCACGATCGCCGAGTGCGTGGCCGAGCCGCTCGTGGTGCACGGGCGGGCCGCCGACGCGGGGGACGCCCGTGGCCGCGTCGACGAGCTCCTGGAGTCGGTCCAGCTCCCGCGCGCGTACGGCGACCGCTACCCGCACGAGCTGAGCGGCGGCCAGCGCCAGCGCGCGAGCCTGGCCAGGGCCCTCGCGCTCGATCCCGAGCTGCTCGTCGCGGACGAGCCGACGTCGGCGCTCGACGTCTCGGTCCAGGCGCGCGTGCTCGAGCTGTTCGCCGAGCTCCAGCGCGAGCTGGGGTTCGCGTGCCTGTTCATCAGCCACGACCTCGCGGTCGTGGACCTGCTCGCCGACCGGATCGCGGTGCTCTACCGCGGCAGGCTCGTCGAGGAGGGCACGTCGGCCGAGGTGCTGGGCGCTCCGCAGCACACCTACACCAAGCACCTCCTGGCCTCGCTGCCCGTGCCGGACCCGGTGCTCCAGGCCGAGCGCCGGCACGAGCTGGCGGCGCTGCGGGTCTGACGGTCCGCTGAGTGCGGAGCTC
>NZ_JBHXBO010000307.1:0-4043 GCF_042726775.1 Oerskovia sp. NPDC060287 | reverse complement strand
CCCTGGTGCACGCACCAGGGTCCCCGTCGAGCGCCGCCGACCCGGCGATTGGCTACCGTGTCCCTGTGAGGGACAAGGTCGATCGAGCGCGAGCGTTCTACATCCGTGCCCGGCAGCAGAACGACGAAGAGTTCTTCGTCGAGGCGCTCGCAAGCTACCGGGACATGCTCGACGTGATCGGCGATCCTCGAGATGCTGGGGACGAGCAGGCCGACCTCCGTTCGCTGTGGCCTCGCGCGATCCTGGGGGCAGCCCGGTGCGGCTACGAGGTGACGGGCGACCTCGGAGAGGCTCTCCACCTGCTCGACGACGCTGAGTCGTGGTGCCACGAGGTCGATCTCGCGGACGAGCTGATCGCGGTCCAGGGGCAGCGGGGGCTTCTCCTGCTCCGAGCCGGAGACGTCTCCGGCGCACTGGCCGAGCTCGACCGTGCAGCGCCTGCGCAGTCCACGGTCGTGTCGAGGGACACCGCGATCGTGCTGCTCAACCGAGGCGCGTTGCACCTCGAGGTGGGGGCGGTCGACGACGCTCGCCGGGATCTCGGAGCGTCGGTCGAGCACGCGCGAACTGTGGGCGACGTCTCGATCGAGGCGAAGGGTCGGCACAACCTCGGCTATGCCGAGTTCCTGCACGGTGACCTGCCGCTGGCCCTGCGACTCATGGACGAGGCGAGCGAGCTGGACCCCAGTGACGAGGACGCCGTCGGGCTCCTGGACCGCGCCGTCGTCCTGCAGGAGGCCGGACTGGTCACGGAGGCGGTCGCCGTGCTCGAACGGGCGACGTCGATCCTCGACCAGAGTGGGTCGCTCGCCGACCTTGCCAGGGTTCGCTTCGACATCGCGCGCTGCCTGCTCCACCTGCGGCAGACCGAGCGCGCGGCAGAGCTCGCGGGAGAGGCGAAGTCCGCTTTCCACAGCCAGTCCAACGTGGTCTGGGCGCTGCGCAGCGAGCTCGTCCGGCAGGAGGCCCTGCTGGCCGGCCTCTCGAAGAGTGCTGCACCCGACGACTTCCGGGAAGTGGCGAGGAACGCGGGGGAGATCGCCGAGAAGGCCCGTGAGATGCCTCCGGTCCTGGTCGGTGTACCGGCGCGCGTGCTGCAGGCCGAGGCTTACGTCCGAGCCGGCGACGTGGCTCGCGCGCGAGGAGCGCTCGAGGCCGTGACGTCGTCCCCGCGCTCCTGGAGCCTCGCGGTACGGATCCAGCGCGAGGCCGTGCGCGCCATGGTCGCGTTCGGTGACGGAGATCGTCGTCGCGGCCTCGCCGCGATCCGTCGAGGGCAGGAGGCGCTGGTCTCCCACCGGTCCCGTCTGGGGTCTGTCGACGTCGTGACGGCTTCTGCTGTCCACGGTGTGCGACTGGGCATCGTCGACGTCGACGCGGCCTTCCGGACAGGTCGGGCGAGCGCGGTGTTCGACGCGGTGGAACGGGGGCGCGCGGCATTTGCGGGTACCGGACGGGTGCGCCCGGCCACCGACCCTGTGCTGGCCGAGCTCCTCGCCTCCGCCCGCCGCGAGGTCGAGGCGGCTCGAGGCCTGGGTACCGCGGCCGAGGCCGGGGCGCTCGAGGAGCGCCAGCTCCACCTGGGGGCCGCGCGACGCTTCCAGGAAGAGGCGCGCCGACGGATGTGGCAACGGACCGGCGACGACAGCAGGCCGCGCCCGACCAGCGAGCGCTCGCTGCGCCGGGCGCTGTCCGCCCTGCCGTCCGGGCCGACGGTCGCCAACATCGTCATCCACGAAGGGCACGTGTCGGCCGTGCGCGTCTCGCAGGACGGGGCGTCCATCGTGAGGCTCGCCCCCCTCGACGTTGTGGCCGAGCTCGTCCGGCGTGCACGTGCGGACTTCGCAGTCCTCTCGAACGCCCTGATCCCGGCGCCGATGAGATTGGCGGCGACGTCGTCGCTGCGCAAGGTCCTGGTCAGGCTCGACGACGCTCTCCTCGGGCCGCTCCAGGTGGTCGGCGACCTGCACGTCACGGCGCGGGACCTCCTCCTTGCCGTGCCCTGGATGTCTCTCCCGTCACGGGCCGGGGCGCGCACCTGGGTCAACTCCTGGGTGGATCTCCAGGTGGAGGCCGAGACGGAGCGACCCGGCGGTGTGGTCGTCGTCAGCGGGCCGGGTCTCCTGGCGTCGGACGAGGAGACCCGTCTCGTGGCACGGGCCTGGGGCGGGGCGACGCTCCTGACCGGCGCGGACGCCACGTGCCACAACGTCGTGGAGTCTCTTGACGGGGCGGGCGTCGTCCACCTCGCCGCGCACGGGACGCACGAGACCGACAACCCGTTGTTCTCCTCGTTGCGTCTCACGGACGGTCCGTTGTTCGCGCACGAGCTCGACGGGATCGACCTCAGCGGCGCGGTCGTCGTGCTCTCGGCCTGCGAGGTCGGTCTCTCCTCGGTCCGCACGGGGGGTGAGCCGCTGGGACTCACGAGCGTCCTCGTGCGTCTCGGGGCGCGGGCGGTGATCGCGAGCATCGCTCCGCTGCGGGACGACGTCGCCGCGCGGGTCATGCCCAGGTTGCACGCGGAGCTCGCTCGAGGGGCTACGCCGGGCGATGCGCTCGCTCGTGCCATCAGCGTGGAGGACGAGCCGGTGCCGCTGGTGTGTTTCGGCCCGCTCGTGGCCTGATCTCGACGGCTTTCGACGTCCTGGCGTCACGCCGACTGTCGATTTGGACCACACGCCCGCGTCACGTACTCTGTTCCAGTACCCAAGACCGCCGGTCGTACCGTCCTGCCCGCTGACTCGTCAGCTGCAGTCCGGACCGAAGTCCCGCAGAAGTGCGGAGGCCAGCGCAGGTGAGAGTTCACGGAGCGGGCGAGAGCCTGCACTTCGAGCCCCGCGCCTGCGCGGGGCTCTTCTCGTCTCCGCAGGACCTCACCCCCCAGGGCCCCCGCCCTGCGGAGACCGGTGGCACCACCACCGGAAGGATTGCCATGGCGAGGCCGGACAAGGCAGCCGCAGTCGCAGAGCTCACGGAGAACTTCCGCGAGTCGAACGCGGCCGTGCTGACCGAGTACCGCGGGCTCACCGTCGCGCAGCTCAAGCAGCTGCGTCGGTCGCTCAGCGGCAACGCAACCTACGCCGTGGTGAAGAACACGCTGACCGCCATCGCGGCCAAGGAAGCCGGCATCGAGATCGACGCCGACTTCAAGGGCCCCTCGGCCATCGCCTTCGTGACCGGTGACCCGGTCGAGGCGGCCAAGGGCCTGCGTGACTTCGCCAAGGCGAACCCCGCACTGGTCATCAAGGGCGGTGTCCTCGACGGACGCTCCCTGACCGCTGCGGACATCACCAAGCTCGCGGACCTCGAGTCCCGCGAGGTCCTGCTGGCCAAGCTGGCCGGCGCGTTCAAGCAGCCGCTCTACCAGGCGGCATACCTGTTCAACGCGCCCGCCTCGCAGGCCGTTCGCACCATCGATGCCCTGCGCCTCAAGCAGGAATCGGAGAGCGCTGCAGCCTGACCCTCCTCGGAGGATCACGCAGCACGCACACACCCCCTCTGCTTCCAGCAGGGCTCTGTGGATCGTTGACAGGGCCGCTGCCGAGCACCAACCGAAAGGACCGCCATCATGGCGAAGCTCAGCACCGAAGAGCTCATCGAGCAGTTCAAGGGCCTCTCCCTCATCGAGCTCTCTGAGTTCGTGAAGGCGTTCGAGGACGCTTTCGAGGTCACCGCAGCCGCTCCGGCCGCCGTCGCCGTTGCAGGCCCCGCGGCCGCTGCCGCCGAGGAGGTCGAGGAGAAGACGGAGTTCGACGTCATCCTCGAGGCTGCCGGCGACAAGAAGATCCAGGTCATCAAGGAGGTGCGTGCCCTCACGAGCCTCGGCCTGAAGGAGGCCAAGGACCTCGTTGACGGCGCCCCCAAGCCCGTCCTGGAGAACGTCGCCAAGGACGCTGCTGACAAGGCCAAGGCTGCCCTCGAGGGCGCCGGCGCAACCGTCACCGTCAAGTGATCACTGCCCTTCGGGGCGGTATCGCATGACAGGTCGCCTCGCGCGACCTGACAGGTAGCACAGGCGACGAGGCCCGCACCCTCCGGGG
>NZ_JBHXBO010000306.1:0-4045 GCF_042726775.1 Oerskovia sp. NPDC060287 | reverse complement strand
CGGCTGCGACGCGCCCGGCGAGTCGCCGCCGAACCACGCACTCGTCGGCCGGGTGCTCTAACGCGGTCCGCCCGTCCCACATCGTGTGACCCGGGCAATCATGTGGGAGACCGGTGCAACAATGCGACCGATGCCCTCCACCACCTCCAGACCGAGCACGTCCTCGGCTGACACGCCCGGCGGTCCCGACGGCGACGCTCCGGTGCGCGGCCCTGGCCGCCGCGCCCGGGGCACGGACGGCGGCCCGCCCGCCGGGCCACCCGCGGTCGGTGGACCGGCGCCCGTCGGCGGGCAGCCGGTGCCGGTCGGGTCCCGGCTGTCCACCTGGGCGTCGCTGCGCCGGCTCTACCCGTACGTGCGCCCTGCGATGCCTCGCCTCGTCGGCGGGCTGCTCTCGGCTCTCGGCGCGAGCCTCGCCGCGCTCGCGATCCCGCAGGTGCTCCAGTCGCTCGTGGAGGGACCGCTCGCCGCCGGCGCCTCGACCCACGACCTCCGTGCGCTCGTGGTGCCCGTCGTCCTGGTGCTCCTGCTCGGAGTGGCGGAGGCAGGGTTCGTGCTGCTGCGCCGCAACCTCGTGATGTACCCGGGCACGCGCATCGAGGCCGACATGCGGGTCGCGTTGTTCCGGCACCTGCAGGACCTGCCCGCGGCGTTCCACGACCGGTGGCCCGGAGGCCAGCTCCTCAGCCGGATCATGGGCGACCTCGGGCTGCTGCGCCGATGGCTGATCTTCGGCCTGCTGCAGCTCGTCGTGAGCGCGGTGACGATCGTCGTGGGCGTCGCGATCCTGCTCTCCACGGTCGGCTGGCTCGGGCTCGTGTACCTCGCCGGTGCGGTACCGGTCACGGTGATCGCGTTCCGGTTCTCGCGCCGCTACCGGGTCATCGCGCGCCTCTCGCAGGACCAGTCGGGCGACCTGGCCACGACGGTCGAGGAGTCGGTGCACGGCATCCGGGTGCTCAAGGCCTTCGGGCGGGGTGGCAGCGCCCTGCAGTCCTTCACCGGTCAGGCGGAGGAGCTGCGACGCACCGAGATCCGCAAGGCCGGCAACCAGGCCACGGTGACGACGTCGCTGCAGATGATCCCGGAGATCACGCTGGCGGTGTGCCTGGTGCTGGGGTCGGTCCTCGCCGTCCGCGGTGACATCACGCTGGGCAGCCTCGTCGCGTTCTTCCTCACCGCCGCCGTGATCAACGGCCCGGTCGTCGACCTCGGCATGACGCTGTCGATGACGCTCAACGCACGGACCGCGGTCGACCGCTTCTTCGAGGTCATGGAGACGCCGAACGACCTCACGGACCCGCAGGACCCGGTCGAGGTGGGTCCTGCCCGCGGGCACGTGGAGCTGCGCGACGTCTCCTTCCGGTTCGGCGACGCGAGCGAGCCCCTGCTCTCCCACCTCGACCTGGAGCTGCCCGTGGGGACGACGACGGCGCTCGTCGGGCTCACCGGTGCGGGCAAGTCGACCCTGGCGATGCTGGTTCCCCGCATCGCGGACGTCACCGGCGGCCAGGTGCTGCTCGACGGCGTCGACGTGCGCGCGATGCGCCGCACCGACGTGCGTCGCGCGGTGGCCGTCGCGTTCGAGGACCCCACGCTGTTCTCCGCCTCGGTGCGGGACAACGTGCTGCTCGGCGTCCCGGAGACGGGCCCCGACGCGGTGCCCGCCGCAGAGCGCGAGCGCCGGCTGCACGAGGCGCTCGAGGTGGCGCAGGCAGGATTCGTCGTCGACCTCCCGCAGGGCGTCGAGACGCGGATCGGCGAGGAGGGGCTGTCCCTGTCGGGCGGCCAGCGGCAGCGCCTGGCCCTCGCCCGGGCCATCGCCGTGCGCCCCGCGGTGCTCGTGCTCGACGACCCGCTCTCGGCGCTCGACGTCACGACCGAGGAGGCCGTCACCGGCCGGCTGCGCGAGGTGCTCGACGGGACCACGACCCTCGTGATCGCGCACCGGCCCTCGACCGTCGCGCTCGCCGACCGCGTCGCCGTCCTGCAGGACGGTCGGGTCACCGCGGTCGGCACGCACGCCGACCTCCTGGCCACCGACCCGCACTACCGGTACGTGATCTCGAGCCTCGAGGAGGACTGGGAGCAGGCCGCGACGCAGGGGGCCTCCGTTGACGGGCCCGAGGACCACGTGGACGACGACACGACGGAGGCCCACCCGTGAGCGGACCGACCACCCCGACCGAGCCGCCCCGTCGGCCCACCGACGCCGCGGCCGACGACGCCACGCGGCTCGACCGCGAGACTTCCGCGGCCGTCCGCGCCCGCTCGATGCGGCTGCTCGGAGAGCTGCTGCGGCCCCGCAGGCGCGCTCTCGCATGGGCCGGAGTCCTCGTCGTGCTCTCCACGCTCGGCCAGGTCGCCGGGCCGTGGCTCGTGTCTCTCGCGATCGACGTCGCCGTGCCCGCGCTCGCTGACGGCCGGGCCGCGCCGCTCGTGCTCGTCGGGTCGGCGTACCTCGTGGCCGCCGTCGTGGGCGGGCTGTGCGCGGGGGCCTACGTGCGCGCGGCCGCGCGCATCGCCCAGGGCGTGCTGCTCGCCCTGCGCCGCCGCGTGTTCCGGCACACGCAGCTGCTGTCGCTGGACTTCCACGAGTCGTACACGTCGGGCCGCATCATCAGCCGCCAGACCTCCGACCTCGAGGCCCTCCGCGAGCTGCTCGACGGCGGCCTCACAGGCGTCGTGTCCTCCCTCATGCTCATGCTGTTCACCGGCCTGGGCCTGTGGCTGCTCGACCCGGTCTCGGGCCTCGTGCTCGTCGTGGCGCTCGTGCCCGCGTGGCTGCTCACCCGGTGGTTCCAGAAGCACTCGCAGCTGTACTACCGCCAGCAGCGCACCACCTCGGCCCGGCTCATCGTGAAGTTCGTCGAGACGATGACGGGCATGCGCGCCGTGCAGGCGTTCCGTCGCGAGGCCACGACCGAGGCGGAGTACGAACGGCTCGGCGAGGAGTACCGCGACGCCAACCTGCGGATCTTCAGCGTCAACGGGCGGTATCAGCCCGGCCTCGTGCTGATCGGCAACGTCGCCGTCGCGGCGGCGCTCGCCGTCGGCGGGTGGCGGGTCTACCAGGGGTCTCTGGACGTCGGGGTGCTGGTCGCGGCGCTGCTCTACGTCAAGCGGTTCTTCCAGCCGATCCAGCAGCTCGGCATGTTCTACAACTCCTTCCAGTCCGCGACCGCCGCCCTGGAGAAGGTGTCCGGTCTCCTGGCCGAGGAGCCGACCGTCGTCGAGCCCACGAGGCCCACGCCCCTGCCGCACGCGCGCGGCGCGCTGCGCCTCGACGACGTGACGTTCCGGTACGGCGACGGGCCGGTCATCCTGCCGGACCTCGACCTCACGATCCCCGCGGGCCAGACGGTCGCGCTGGTGGGCACCACAGGGGCCGGCAAGTCGACGCTGGCCAAGCTCGTCACCCGGTTCTACGACGCCACGCAGGGCAGCGTCCAGCTCGACGGGGTGGACCTGCGTGACCTGTCCACGACGGACCTCCGGCGTGCGGTGGTCATGGTGACGCAGGAGGCCTACCTGTTCAGCGGGTCCGTCCGCGAGAACATCGCGCTCGGACGGCCCGACGCGACGCAGGCCGAGATCGAGGACGCCGCCCGTGCCGTCGGTGCGCACGAGTTCGTCATGGCGATGCCCGAGGGCTACGACACCGAGGTGAACAAGCGGGGCGGGCGGGTCTCCTCCGGGCAGCGCCAGCTCCTGAGCTTCGCGCGCGCGTTCCTCGCGGACCCCGCGGTGCTCGTGCTCGACGAGGCGACCAGCTCGCTCGACGTCCCGGGCGAGCGGCTGGTGCAGCACGGCCTGCAGACCCTGCTCGCGGACCGGACGGCGATCATCATCGCCCACCGGCTGTCCACGGTGGCCATCGCGGACCGCGTGCTCGTCATGGAGCACGGGCGCATCGTCGAGGACGGCTCGCCCAGCGACCTCGCGGCGGGGAGCGGCCGCTACGCGACCCTGCACGAGGCGTGGCGGGACTCGATGGCCTGAGGCCCGGCGGTCCATCGCGTTCCTCTAGTGCGTGGTTCGGCTG
>NZ_JBHXBO010000305.1:0-4061 GCF_042726775.1 Oerskovia sp. NPDC060287 | reverse complement strand
CTGACCGGTTCTCCGCAGCGCGGAGGCCTGGTCAGGACGCCCCTGACGCATGTCCGGGTGCTACTAGGCTCTGTGCATGACTTCTACCTCGTCGGCGCCCGTGGCCGCCGCGACCTCTCGGACCCTGTGGCTCGGTACGTACCCGGACGGGGCGGACGCCGGGAGCGGCGAGGGGATCTGGCGTCTCGAGGTCGACGCGGCCACGGGTGAGCTGGGCGAGGCGGCACTGGTCGCGGTCACGCCCTCGCCGTCCTTCCTCGCGCTCGACCCGGACGGCTCCCGGCTGTACGCGGTCACCGAGACCGAGCACGGTGCGGTGAGCGGGTTCGCGCTCACGGCGGACGGTGGGCTCGCCCCGCTGGGCGTCGTGCCCAGCGGTGGCTCCTACCCCTGCCACGTCGTGGCGGTCGACGACGCCCTGTGGGTGGCCAACTACGGTGACGGCACGTTCGCGGTGCTGCCGCTCGACGCCGAGGGAGCCCCGACCGAGGCGCTGCGGCTCGGGCACCAGGGCACGGGACCCGACGCCGAGCGCCAGGAAGGACCGCACGCCCACTTCGTCGGCGAGGTCGGGGGCGCGCCGGTCGTGGTGGACCTGGGGACGGACGAGCTGCGCGCCTACCCGCGCGCGCTCGACGAGCTGCGGGCCCAGGCGGACGGCGGGGTCCCCGCGCGAGTCCTCGCGACGTTCCCCGGCGGTGCGGGGCCGCGTCACTTCGCGGTCCTGCCCGGCGAGGCCGGGGCGCAGGGAGCCCCCGCGGCCCTGCTCGTCGCGACCGAGCTCGACTCGCGCGTCTACGTCCTGGTCCCGGCCGCGGACGGCTCGTTCGAGGTGGCGAGCTCGGTCCCGGCGACCGCGGCCCCGCTGCCCGCGGGGGGCCGCAGCTACCCCTCGCACGTCGCGCTGAGCGCGGACGGCTCGCGCCTGTTCGTCGCGATCCGGGGGGCGGACGTGCTCTCGACGTTCGCCGTCACGCGGGACGCCGCAGGGCCCGACGGCGCCGCTCCCGTCCTCGAGCACCTCGCCGACTCCCCGCTGGGCGGGGCGTGGCCGCGGCACTTCGCGGTGCTGGCCCCCGTGGGCGACGGCACTCCTGCGGGCGACCTGGTGGTCGTCGCGAACCAGAACTCCTCCAACCTCACGGTCCTGCGGATCGACCGGGAGGACGGGTCGGGCGTGCTCGTCGACGAGTTGGCGGTCCCCGTGCCCGCGTGCGTCGTGGAGGCCTGAGCGCCGTGAAGGAGTCCCCGCGCATCGCGATGCTCTCGGTGCACACCTCGCCGCTCGACCAGCCCGGGACGGGCGACGCGGGCGGCATGAACGTGTACATCACCGAGCTGTCGCGGGCGCTCGCGCGACGCGGGGCGAAGGTCGAGATCTTCACGCGCGCGACGTCGTCGGCCCAGCCTCCCGTGGTCGAGGCCGAGGACGGTGTCCTGGTCCGCCACGTCGTGGCCGGTCCGTTCGAGGGGCTCGACAAGAACGACCTGCCGGGCCAGCTCTGCGCCTTCACGGCCGGGGTCCTGCGGGCCGAGGCCCGGCGGGACGCCGGCTGGTACGACGTGGTCCACACGCACTACTGGCTCTCGGGACAGGCGGGCTGGCTCGCGGCCGACCGCTGGGACGTCCCGCTCGTGAACTCGATGCACACCATGGCCCGCGTGAAGAACGCCGCGCTGGCGCCGGGTGACGCCCCGGAGCCGCTCGGTCGGATCATCGGCGAGGAACAGGTCGTCGCCGAGGCCGACGCGCTCGTGGCGAGCACGCCCGAGGAGTTCAAGGACCTCGTCGACCAGTACGGGGCCGACCCCGCGAAGGTCCACGTCGTGCCGCCGGGCGTGGACCTCGAGCTGTTCTCGCCCCCCGCGCCGGGGGAGTCCAAGGAGGCGTTGCGTGCGGCGCTCGGGCTCCCGACGACGGGCAGGCTCGTGCTCTTCGCCGGGCGCGTCCAGCCGCTCAAGGCGCCCGACGTCCTGGTCAGGGCGCTCGGCGTCCTCGCGGACCACGACGAGCCGCTGCCGACCCTCGTGGTCCTTGGCGGCGCGAGCGGTCGTCTGACGGCCGTGCGCGAGCTCGAGGCGCTCGCGTTCCAGATGGGCGTCGCCGACCACGTGATCGTGCGCCCGCCCGTGCCGCGCGAGCAGCTCGTGCGTTACTACCGGGCCGCGGACGTCGTCGCGGTGCCGTCCCACAACGAGTCGTTCGGGCTGGTCGCGGCCGAGGCGCAGGCGTCGGGCACGCCCGTGGTCGCCGCGGCCGTCGGCGGGTTGCGGACGGTCGTCGAGGACGGGGTGTCGGGCATCCTCGTCCCCGACCACAACCCGTGGACGTGGTCGCGCACGCTGAGCGACCTCCTGGCCGACGACGCGCGTCGCGCCGAGCTCGCCTCAGGCGCCCGGCGCGTGAGCGAGCGCTACGGCTGGGACGCGACGGCCGAAGCCATGCTGTCGGTGTACGCGCAGGCGGCCGAGGTGCGGGCCGCGCGCCCCCGCTGAGGGACCGGTCGACGACTCGGTGCAGCCCGCGGAGGCGCGGCGTCCGCCGTCGTCCGCGGCGAGCGGTGCCCGTGCTCGCCGGGCACCGCTGCGGACCGCTCGGGTCAGTCCTGGCGTTCGAGCACGAAGACCGGGATCTCGCGGTCGGTGCGCTCCTGGTAGTCGGCGTACGGCGGGTAGGCCTCGACCGCGCGCTTCCACCACAGGGCCTTCTCCTCGCCCGTGACCTCGCGCGCCGTGTAGTCGTGGCGCTCGGGGCCGTCCTGGAGCTCGACGTGCGGGTCCGCCACGAGGTTGTAGTACCAGACGGGGTGCTGGGGCGCTCCGCCGAGCGAGGCGACGACGGCGTAGTCGCCGTCGTGCTCGACGCGCATGAGCGGGGTCTTGCGGATCTTCCCGCTCTTGGCGCCCAGGGTCCACAGGATGACGACGGGCATCCCGTTCATGGTCGTGCCCTTGGTGCCGCCCGAGCTCTCGTAGAGCTCGGTCTGCTTGCGTGCTCGGTCGTCGGGGCTCGGTGCGTACTCTCCGGTGATGGGCATGTCTGTACCAACGCGTGGCGCGCGTCACCATTCCCGCGGCGCGAGCTCCCGGTTCGCCGCCGGAAGTTCCACCAGGAGTTCCGTGGTGTTCCCGTGAGCTCCCGCCCGAGCTCCCCCGACGCCCGACGTGTTCCACCTTCTTCGGGGGGAACTTCCCGTTCCGTAGATGTTCGGTGACCATTTCCCGGGACAGCGCTGCCACGGTCGCCGGGGTACGGGATGATGTTGACCATGACCTACACCCTCGTGCTGCTCCGCCACGGCGAGAGCGAATGGAATGCCAAGAACCTGTTCACCGGCTGGGTGGACGTCGCACTCTCGGAGAAGGGCGTCGAGGAGGCGAAGCGCGGCGGCGAGCTCCTCAAGGAGGCCGGCATCCTGCCGGACGTCGTCCACACCTCCCTCCTGCGTCGCGCGATCACCACGGCGAACCTCGCCCTGGACGCTGCTGACCGTCACTGGATCCCCGTGAAGCGCTCGTGGCGCCTCAACGAGCGCCACTACGGTGCGCTCCAGGGCAAGGACAAGAAGCAGACGCTCGAGGAGTTCGGCGAGGAGCAGTTCATGCTGTGGCGTCGTTCCTACGACGTGCCGCCGCCCGCGATCGAGAAGGGCTCGGAGTTCTCGCAGGACGCCGACCCGCGCTACGCCGGCGAGCCCGAGGTCCTCACCGAGTGCCTCAAGGACGTCCTCGAGCGCGAGATGCCCTACTGGGAGTCGGACATCATCCCCGACCTCAAGGCCGGCAAGACCGTCCTGGTCGCCGCTCACGGCAACTCGATCCGTGCGATCGAGAAGTACCTCGACGAGATCTCGGACGAGGACATCGCGGGCCTGAACATCCCCACGGGCATCCCGGTCGTCTACGAGCTCGACGAGAACTTCAAGCCGATCGTCAAGGGTGGCACGTACCTGGACCCCGACGCCGCGGCAGCCGCCGTGGCCGCGGTCGCGAACCAGGGTCGCTGACCTCGACGCACAGTCACGAACGCCCGACGGCGCCGCTCCCCTCGCGAGGGGAGC
>NZ_JBHXBO010000304.1:0-4064 GCF_042726775.1 Oerskovia sp. NPDC060287 | reverse complement strand
CCCCTGATCCGCGTGGATCAGGGGCATCTACTCACTTCTCGGCAGCGGAGAGCCGTCAGGACGTCGCGGAACCCGAGGTGCCCGGGACGCCCTCCGCGCCTGTGCCGCTCCCCGCACCGCTACCGGTTCCCGTGCCGGGCAGCTGTTCGAGGTCGGTACCTCCCGAGCCGGAGCCCGCGCCCGAGCCGCCGGTGTCCCCGCCCGTCCCCGGGGTCGGGTCCGGGGCCGGCGTGACCGGCGTGGTCGGCTCGGGGTCCGGGACCGTCGTCGGAGGATCGGTCGGCGTGGGCGTCGACGTGGTCTCGCTCGGCGCCGGGCTGGGTGTGGTGCCCGAGCTCGGCACGTCGGTCGTGGTGTCGGTCGTGCCACCCGTCGTCCCGTCTGTTGCTGCGGGCTCGCGCGAGACGACGTGGCTGATGGTCGTCCCCGAGCCCTCCTCGCCGCGCAGGATCTCGCTCAGGGGCCGCCCGGCGATCACCTCGACCAGGGTCACGCCCACGAGGAGCACGACGAACACCGCGACGGTCGACAGGATCAGGGTCCGCCGGCTCGGCCGGTTCGAGCCTGCCGCGTCGTCGTCGGTCCCGTCGCCCGCTCCCCCGTCCTCCGAGGCGTCACCGTCCTCGGAAAGGTCCGTGGCGCCGTCGGGCTCGTCGACTGCCTGCCCGGCCGCCGTGCGCAGGTCGCCGAGGTCCGTCCCGTCGAGGTCGGCCGGGTCCAGGACCGCGGTGTCCGCGACCCTCCCCGTGCCGCCGACCGCAGGAAGCACCGCGGTGCCGCTCCTGGTCGCGTCCGCGTCCTCAGCCGACCCGGCGTCGGAGCCGTCGGAACCGTCCGCCCCACCCGCGCCCTGCCCGTGCGACCCCGCGAGCGTCGGCAGCAGGACCTTGCGCCCGTTCTTGCCGACCGGCAGGACGACGCCCGCCTGGAGGGCCGCCTTCATCTGGCGGCGCGTCTTGAGGATCGAGCGCGTGTAGAGGTTGTTCCCGACGATCGTCAGGACCGAGGCGATGCCCGCACCGATGATCGTCCCGGCGACCCCCAGGTACGACAGCAGGACCGTCGAGCTCACGGCAGCGAGCGCGCTCGCGACGACCTGGGTGACGGAGAGGCCTGGCGGCTTCTCGTCGAGGTCGTCGTCGGCAGCGCCCTGCGCAGGGGCGTCTCGGGCGGTCGGGCTGATGGAGGGGGGTCTGTTCGAAGTCACGGTCCTCCCAGCGTAGGAAACCGGTCTGCACGCCCTCCGGACGCCTGTTGACCAACCCACGAGGATTGTGTGAAGACCGCTCGGCGCGCCTTCGCACGGGGTGCTATAACGACCAGGTGACCACTCCCCCCGGCACTCCCCCCGGCTCTGGCGCCGAGCCAGAAGCACCGCCCAGCATGCCGCGCGAGCCCGGACCGGCGGGGGTCGACGTAGCGCCCGCGGGCGAGGCCGGAGGCGGGAAGCGGTCCCGCTGGGCACCGACGACGGCCGACCGGCCCGAGACCCGCCGCCGCATCGGGGCCGAGATCTGGATCCTGCTGGGACTGAGCCTCGGCCGGTCGGGCGTCTACGCGGTCGTCAACATCATCGCGCGCCTCACCGAGGGCACCCCGCTCGCCCAGCAGAGCGCGAGCCTCAACAACAGCCAGTCGCCCCGCCCGTACCTCGACCTGACCTATCAGATCCTCAGCATCGGGTTCGCGCTCATCCCGGTCGCGCTCGCGCTCTACCTGCTCTCGGCGCGCGGCCGGTCGGTCACGCGGGCCATCGGGCTCGACGGCACCCGGCCGTGGCGCGACACGGGCTGGGGCGTCGCGCTCGCCGCGGTCATCGGCATCCCGGGCCTGGGTCTGTACGTCGCCGGTCGAGCGCTCGGGATCACGGTCGAGATCAACCCGGCCAACCTCGCCGACTACTGGTGGACCGTCCCGATCCTGATCCTCGCGGCCCTCCAGAACGGCCTGCTCGAGGAGGTCATCGCGGTCGCGTACCTGTTCGAGCGCACCAAGGACCTGGGCTGGGGGCGCGTGAAGTTCGTCGGGTGGAGCTCGCTGCTGCGCGGCTCGTACCACCTGTACCAGGGCATCGGGCCGTTCATCGGGAACGTCGTCATGGGCGTCGTGTTCTCGTGGTTCTACACGAGCAGGTGGGGGCGCCACCGCGTGATCCCGCTCGTGATCGCCCACACGATCCTCGACGTGGTCGCGTTCGTGGGCTATGCCCTGCTGCCGCGCGAGTGGCTCGAGGCGCTGGGGGTCGGCTAGGTTCGGGTAACCCTAAACTAACGGAGCGCTGATGATCGATCAGATTGCAATACGGCGATTCAAGTCAATAGCCGATACTGAACTACACCTGGGACGCATTACCGTACTCGTTGGGCCGAACAACGCGGGCAAGAGTACCCTACTTCAAGCAATTCAATTTGCCGTCTCAGTTGCCCAAAGTCTAAAAATGGACGGCGTCGCACGTTGGACTGGGAATTCAATTAGCGGCACATTAGCGACCAACCAACTGGTTTACACACCCCTGCGCGATGTTCACGCGCTAGCGACCGGCGGCCGGTTAGCACAGTCTGCTACCACATCAATCGAAGTTGAAATTCACGAGGAAAGTGGTGCGGCCGCAGGAATTCGCGTTTCACGCGGCAAGAACAAGAACATCTCGGTGCAGATTGAAGGAAAGGAGACCGGGCACAAACTCCAGGAGCTCAGGCCACCGTTCAGCGTGGTAGCGCCAGGGCTCGCGGGAATTCCCGCCTTCGAGGAACTGAAGTCACCAGGCATTGTGATGCGCGCAGCGGCTCGTGGCGATGCAAATAGCGTGTTCCGAAATATTCTGTATCGCCTGCATCAGACCCAAGAGGCGTGGACCGAATTCGGCTCCCGGCTCCACAGTTTATTCCCTGGCCTCAGGGTTGAAGTTTCGTTTGACTCTGAGACTGACGAACATATTACCGTAACGGTCAAGGATGCCGACGGGCCAAGACTACCCATCGATTCGTGTGGCACTGGGGTCCTTCAGGCAATCCAGATCCTTGCTTACGTCGGAGTCTATCGCCCGAAACTCCTGATACTTGACGAACCCGATTCACATCTCCATCCCGACAACCAGCGGCGGCTCGCTCAACTACTCTGGCAACTCTCCGAGGACCACGAGTTTCAGGTTCTTCTCTCGACACATTCTCGCCACCTCCTCGACGAACTCGAAGCAGCCGGGGCAGTTGTCCATTGGGTCACGAGCGGCGATGTCCAATCCGAGGAATTTGACACGGTGACCGGATTGCTTGAAATCGGCGCGCTCGATGCTCGCGATCGACTGCGGAACGGCGCAGTGCAATTAATTGTTATCACAGAGGACTCCGACACCTCTCTTCTTGAGACGCTGGTTAGATCATCGGGATGGGAGCCAGGAGATTACGAAATATGGAGCTACAAAAGCTCGAGCAAGCTAGATTCAGCCATTCTCTTGGGCAGGTTTATCACCGACCACGCCCCAGGCACCAAAGTCGTAGTGCACCGCGATCGGGACTACTTGACGGCAGGTGACGCTAAGGCA
Organism: Oerskovia sp. NPDC060287; assembly: GCF_042726775.1. Classification (NCBI taxonomy): domain Bacteria; kingdom Bacillati; phylum Actinomycetota; class Actinomycetes; order Micrococcales; family Cellulomonadaceae; genus Oerskovia; species Oerskovia sp. NPDC060287. The sequence goes on along the minus strand of NZ_JBHXBO010000304.1, from coordinate 523 downwards.
TATAGGGACACAATGTTCGCCGCGGGGCTATTCCCATTCCTGACTGAAGGCACGTCGATTGAGGCACACTTCCTGTCGGAGAATTACCTGACCCAAGCGCTACCCGAAGTCCCCGGAGGGAGCATTTCAGAATGCTTGGAGTCTTCGATGGATGCCGTCAAGGACGAGTCGATACGAATAATGATCGATTCGAGAGCCGAATCCAACAGCAAGTCCGGAGCCGCCCGCGACAATAGCGCGGGGCGCGTATCCATGCGTGCACAAACGGAATTTAACGAGTCGCCAATGCAGTTAACCCATGCCAAGAGATGGCTAAAGAAATTTCGGAGCCTCATGCAAGAGCAACATGGCGTGAATCGGGATTGGCTTGTGTCTCACGACACTCTTTCGGTGGATGTTCTCGCGGAGCTACAAAGAACCGCGGAGTAATTGGGTCGGACTCCAGACATGGGCGATAAGTCGCCTTCCGGCCCTTCAGCCGTGGCACATCGCTGAGTGCGGAGTTCTTGCGCGACACGCCGGG
>NZ_JBHXBO010000303.1:0-4079 GCF_042726775.1 Oerskovia sp. NPDC060287 | reverse complement strand
CCTGGAGAGGTCCCGGCCCGCCCGCCGTTCGTCGTCCCCTACCCGGCCGGTCGCAGCGACCTCGGACGTCGATCGGTAGCGGTTCGCCGGGCGCCCTGCCGGGCCGTGGCTAGGGGCGACCTCGGCGTGGCCGACCCTGCGCCTCCGGGGCCCCGTAGACGACTGCCCCGGTCTCCCCGAGCTGGTCGGGGGGACCGGGGCAGCGTGCTGTCCGGGGGCGTGCGTCAGACGAGGTCGACGAGGTTCGCGATCGAGTCGACGACCTTGCTGGGACGGAACGGGAACGTGTCGACCTCGTGGAGCTTGGTCGAGCCCGTCATCACGAGGTAGGTGTAGAGCCCGGCCTCGATGCCCGCGACGACGTCGGTGTCCATGCGGTCGCCGATCATCGCGGTCGTCTCGGAGTGCGCGTCGATGCGGTTGAGCGCGGACCGGAACATCATGGGGTTGGGCTTGCCCACGAAGTACGGCTCGCGGCCCGTCGCGGCCGTGATCATGGCGGCGACCGCGCCCGTCGCGGGCAGCGGCCCCTGCTGCGAGGGTCCGGTCGTGTCCGGGTTGGTGCAGATGAAGCGCGAGCCGCCCAGGATCAGGCGCACGGCCTTGGTGATCGCCTCGAACGAGTAGGTGCGGGTCTCGCCCAGGACCACGTAGTCGGGGTCGGACTCGGTGAGCGTGTAGCCGGCCTCGTAGAGGGCCGTCGTCAGGCCCGCCTCACCGATCGCGTAGGCGCTGCCGCCCGGGACCTGGTCGCTCAGGAACTGCGCGGTGGCCAGCGCGGACGTCCAGATCGACTCCTCGGGCACCTCGATGCCGGAGGTGGCGAGGCGCGCGCGCAGGTCGCGGGCCGTGAAGATCGAGTTGTTGGTCAGGATGAGGAACGGGCGCTCCTTGTCGCGCAGCGCGCGCACGAACTCGGCTGCTCCGGGGATGGCGTGGCCCTCGTGGACGAGCACGCCGTCCATGTCGGTGAGCCAGCTCTCGATCACGCGCGTCATCGGTGGTCCTCTCCAGGGGTGTGCTCGACGGCGTCCGTCGTCTTCTCGGACCCCGTCGCCGGGGCGGTGGTCGCCTCGGCGGTCGTCAGGGGGGTGTCGGTCGGGACGGCAGCCGCGGTCGGGACGGCGGAGGTACCCGCGGTCGCGACGGCGGGGCTCTCCGCAGCGCCGGCGGCGGCGGTGGCCGCTCCGCCCGCGGCGAGCTCGGCCCTGGTCCGCTGCGACTCACGGCGGGCCCGCAGCACCTCGATGACCACGGGGACGACCGAGACGGCGACGATGAGGACGAGGATCGTCTCGATGTGGTCGTTGACGAACTGGATGTTGCCGAGCCAGTAGCCGAGCAGAGTCACGCCGACGCCCCACACGAACGCGCCGACCAGGTTGTAGGCGACGAACGTCCGGTAGCGCATGCCGCTCATGCCCGCGGCGACCGGGGCGAACGTCCGCAGGAAGGGGACGAACCGGGCCAGGATGACCGTGCGTCCGCCGAAGCGTTCGAAGTAGTCGTGAGCCTGGTCGATGTACTTGGTCTTGAGGACGCGGGCGTCCGGCGTGAAGAGGCGCGGACCGATCTTGTTGCCGATCAGGTAGGCGAGCTGGTCCCCGAGGAACGCGGCGGCGAAGATCATGGCGCACACGACCCAGATCGACAGGTTGAGCTCGTCCTGGGCGACCAGGAGGCCAGCGGTGAAGAGCAGCGAGTCACCGGGCAGGAACGGGAACAGCAGGCCCGTCTCGATGAAGACCACGGCGACGATGCCGAGCACCGCGTACACGCCGAACCTCTCGATGAAGCCGCTGATCATGGTGCGCGCGTCGAGCCAGTCCGGCCCCAGCGCGACCACCTGGGTGCCGTCGACGGCGGAGAGCGCCGCGGCCGTGTCGGGCAGCGTCGAGGTCAGGAGAAGATCGGTGAGCACGCCACCAGCGTAGTGGGCGTCCCGCTGCACGGACCTGGGCGGCGTGGAGCACCCTGTGAACATCGTGGGGGGATCCGGGGGCATGGCGACGCACCGGAGACAATGGGTCCGTGACGAACTCCTCCGCGCGCCCCCAGCACGAGGGTCGCCCCGCACGTGACGACCAGCCCGCAGCGCCCTCCGTGACCCAGGCACCGGACGAGACCCCGCACCCCCGCGGTGAGGACCAGGTCGAGGTGGGTGTGGGCCCCTGGCCCGGCGGTCGGGCCGCCTGGCCGACCGGCGAGCGCTACGACGTCGAGCTGCTCGAGCACGGCGACCGGCGCAACGTCGTGGACGCCTACCGCTACTGGACGGTCGAGGCGATCGTCGCCGACATGGACGCGCGCCGCCCTGCGGGAAGGCGCCTGCACGTCGCGATCGAGAACTGGGGCCACGACCTGAACATCGGGTCGGTCGTGCGCACGGCCAACGCGTTCAACGCGGCGGGCGTGCACATCGTGGGCAGGCGGCGCTGGAACCGCCGCGGCGCGATGGTCACGGACCGCTACCAGCACGTGAGCCACCACCCGCAGGTCGAGGACCTGCTCGCGTGGGCCGCGGCGCAGCACGACGGCGCGGGCATCCCGGTCGTCGGGATCGACAACGTCCCCGGCTCGATACCGATCGAGGGCTACCTGTTCCCGCGCGAGTGCGTCCTGCTGTTCGGGCAGGAGAGCAGCGGGCTCTCGGCCGAGGCCCGCGAGGCGAGCCGGGAGATCCTGCACATCACCCAGCTCGGGTCGACCCGGTCGATCAACGCGGGGGCCGCGGCGGCCGTCGCGATGCACGCGTGGGCCGTGCAGCACGCGTACGAGCCCTAGGCGTCCCGACCTCCGGGACGTCCCAACCAGTGGTGACGGACGTCCACCAGAGGGACGGATCACACCGGCGGTAGGGATCCATGACAAAATCATGGGGATAACAGGGCGCGCGGCAGTGTCGTCGGCACCCACCTCCTTCCGTCATTGGAGTTCTGCAGATGGCTATCGCAACCCCCGAGGTCTACGCCGAGATGATCGACCGCGCGAAGGCAGGCAAGTTCGCCTACCCCGCCGTCAACATCACGTCGTCGCAGACCATCACCGCCGCCATTCAGGGCTTCGCCGAGGCCGAGTCCGACGGCATCATCCAGGTCTCCGTCGGCGGCGCCGAGTACGCGGCGGGCTCGACCATCAAGGACCGCGTCACCGGTTCGCTCGCCCTGGCGGCGTACGCGACCGAGGTCGCCAAGAACTACGACGTCACCATCGCGCTGCACACGGACCACTGCGCCAAGCAGAACCTGGACTCCTGGGTCCGTCCGCTGCTCGCGCTGGAGATCGAGCAGGTCAAGGCCGGCAAGCTCCCCACGTTCCAGTCGCACATGTGGGACGGCTCGTCCGTGCCGCTCGACGAGAACCTGATCATCGCCGAGGAGCTCCTCGAGCTCTCCGTCGCCGCGCGCACCATCCTCGAGATCGAGGTCGGCGTCGTCGGTGGCGAGGAGGACGGCCACACGGCCGAGATCAACGACAAGCTCTACACGACGGTCGAGGACGGTCTCGCGACGGTCAAGGCCCTCGGTGCGGGCGAGAAGGGTCGCTACCTGACGGCTCTCACGTTCGGCAACGTGCACGGCGTCTACAAGCCGGGTGCGGTCAAGCTGCGTCCGTCGATCCTCGCGGACATCCAGAAGGCCGTCGGCGACGCGATCGGCAAGGAGAACCCGTTCGACCTCGTCTTCCACGGCGGCTCGGGCTCCACGGCCGAGGAGATCACGGAGGCCGTGGACAACGGCGTCATCAAGATGAACATCGACACGGACACGCAGTACGCGTTCACGCGTCCGGTCGTCGACCACATCTTCCGCAACTACGACGGCGTCCTGAAGGTCGACGGCGAGGTGGGCAACAAGAAGGCCTACGACCCGCGCGCCTGGGGCAAGCTTGCCGAGGCCGGCATGGCTCAGCGCATCGTCGAGGCGTCGCAGCAGCTGCGTTCCGCGGGCCAGAAGATCCGCTGAACGGCTCGCTGAGCCGCCCGCGAGGGCGGTGAGCCCGGCGAGGATGCCCGAGGCGTGCCGCACGAGGGCCCTCGCGGCTCGGTGGGCGGATGCCGTTGCACGCGACGGCGATCG
>NZ_JBHXBO010000302.1:0-4110 GCF_042726775.1 Oerskovia sp. NPDC060287 | reverse complement strand
GCCCGGGGACCCGCCGCGCGCGAGTCGTCCCGCCACGGGCGGTGCGTCAGCGCCGCAGGACCTTGCGCGCGAGCCAGTTGCCGAAGAACTGCACGACCTGCACGATCACGATGATGACGAGGACCGTCACGGCGGTCACGGCCCAGTTGTACCGCTGGTAGCCGTAACGGATCGCGAAGTCGCCGAGGCCGCCACCGCCGATGTAGCCGGCCATGGCCGACATGTCGATCACGGCCACGAAGATGAACGTGTAGCCCAGGATGAGCGGCGCGAGCGCCTCGGGGATGAGCACGGTCCGGATGATCCGCCAGGGCGAGGCACCCATGGCGCGCGCAGCCTCGACCACGCCCGGGTCGATGCTCACGAGGTTCTGCTCGACGATGCGCGAGGTCCCGAAAGCCGTCATGACCGACAGCGGCAGGATGAACGCCTCGGTGCCGATCGTCGTCCCGACGACCGCGAGCGTCACGGGGTAGATCATCGTCAGGAAGATGATGAACGGGATGGGTCGCACGATGTTGACGAGCACGTTGAGGACGTTGAACACCACGGTGTTCGCCAGCAGGTTGCCCTTGCGCGTGCAGTAGAGCGCGAGCCCCAGGACCAGGCCGCCGAGCCCGCCTGCGAGGAGCGCGATCGAGACCATGTAGAGCGTCTCGCCGAGCGAGGACAGCAGGATCGGCCACAGGGTGGACCAGTCGCGGTTCATCGCGCGCCTCCGAACGTGCCGGGCTCGGTGCCGAAGTCACCGGGCTGGGTGCCCTGCGTCCCGGGACGACCGAGCCCCGAGGTCCCGGTGCTGCCCGTCCCGGGCCATCTCTCGCTCTGCCAGGCGTCGCGCGGGTCGGGTTCGTCGACCCGGCCCGACGGCGGAGCACCGGTCGTGCCGTCCCCCTCGCCCGACTCGTCGCTCGCCCCGGCCACGACGCGCGGGTCGTCGCGCGGGTCGTCGGCGGTCCCGAGGTCCACGACGTCGGTGGTCGTCGCGAGCTCGGTGAGGAACGCCGCGATCGTGGCGTCGTCGCCCGCGAGCTCGAGCGTGAGCGAGCCGAAGGGCCGCTCCCCGATCTCGGAGATCCCGCCGAACACCACGGAGCCGTCGAGCCCGTGCTCGCGCAGGAGCCGGGTCAGGCTCGCGCCCGAGGTCCCGTCCTCGTGGACGCCGACCGTCACGAGGCGTCCGGGGTGCCGGCGACGCAGGCGTTCGAGCGCCTCGGGGCCGGGACGGTCGCGCAGCGCCGTCCCGACGAACTTCTTGGTCGCGGTGGCCTGGGGCGAGGAGAACACGTCGTAGACCTCGCCGACCTCGACGACCTTGCCGTGCTCCATGACCGCGACGCGGTGGCAGGTCGAGCGCACGACGTCCATCTCGTGCGTGATGACGACGATCGTCACGCCGAGCTCGGCGTTGACGCGGCGCAGGAGCGCGAGGACGTCGCGCGTCGTCTCGGGGTCGAGGGCGCTCGTCGCCTCGTCCGCGAGCAGGAGCTTGGGCGAGGTGGCGAGCGCGCGCGCGATCCCGACGCGCTGCTTCTGCCCGCCCGAGAGCTGCGACGGGTACGCCCCGGCCTTGTCGGAGAGCCCCACGAACTCGAGGAGCTCGGCGACGCGCGCCTCGCGCCGCGGCTTGTCCCAGCCCGCGACCTTGAGCGCGTAGGCCACGTTCCCGGCGACGGTCCGCGAGGACAGCAGGTTGAACTGCTGGAAGATCATGCCGATGCTCGCGCGCACGGGGCGCAGCTCGCGCTCGGAGAGTGCGCTCACCTCGTCCCCGTCGACCACGACGCTGCCCGACGTGACGGGCTCGAGCGCGTTGATGAGCCGGACGAGCGTGCTCTTGCCCGCGCCCGAGTAGCCGATGACGCCGAAGATCTCACCCGCCTCGATGTCCAGGGTGACGCCGTCGACGGCCGCCACGGCGGACGAACCGGTCCCGAAGACCTTCGTCACGTCGCGGAAGCGGACCATCGTGTCCGAGGTGGTGCTCACGGAGGAACCTCTCGTGCGGGGTGGGGCGGCCGGGCTCCTCGTGAGAGCCGTGGGCCGACGTGGTGCGGTGGGGCTGCGGTCTGGTGGCCGTGCGGGCCGACGCGTGCGGACAGCTCCTATCCAACAGGCACCGGGCCTCCCGGGCGAGAGCAGCGTGCGCATCGCCCGGGAGTGAGCGCGCCGGTGCCCGACGACGTCGGGTGAGTGACGTCGTCGGGCACCGGTGGCTCTCGCCGAGGGTCAGCCCTGGGCGCGGTAGTTCTCCTCGATCCCCGCGAGGATCTCCTGGAGCTCGGCCGGCGAGTTGTCCTTGATGACCGCGGTGCCGCCCGAGGCCTTCTTCTCTGCGGCGATGACCTCTTCGTTCTGCGAGAGGGCGGCGATCTTCAGGAGCGTCTCGTCGTCCTTGTCCGCAGCGCGGGCGACCCACACGTTGATGTAGGGCTCGGAGGCCGCGGAGTCGGGGTCGTCCTGGAACAGTGCGTCCTCAGGGGCCAGGCCGGCGTCCTCGAGGAAGTCGTTGTTGATGATCGCGCCGTCGACGGACTGGAGCGAGATCGCGGTCTGCGCGGCGTCGACCGGGGTGACCTTGACCTTCGAGGACGGGAGCACGTCGGCCTCGGTCGACAGCGAGCTGCCGCCGTCCTTGAGCTCGATGAGCTTGGCCTCCTGGAGGACGAGGAGCGCGCGGGCGAGGTTGGTCGCGTCGTTCGGGACCGCGATCTCGCCGCCGGCCGGGATGTCCTCGAGCGCCGTGTGCTTGGACGAGTAGAGCGCGAGCGGGTAGACCGCGGTGGCGCCGATGGGCTGGAGGTCGTCGCCGGCCTCGACGTTGTAGCCCGCGAGGAACTGCAGGTGCTGGAACTGGTTGAGGTCGATCTGGTCCTGCGCGAGCGCCGGGTTGGCCTGCTGGTAGTCGCCGAAGTCGACGATCTCGATGTTCAGGCCCTCTTCCTCGGCGACCTTCTCGAACACGGCCCACTTGTCGTCGGCCGCGCCGACCACGCCGATCTTGACGACGTCGTCGGTGCTGCCTGCCGAGGCACCGCTGTCGGTGGGGGTCGTGGCGCACGCTCCGAGCGTGAGGGCTGCGGTGGCCGCGATCGCAGCGAGGGTGAAGTTCTTGCGGAGCATGGTCTGTCCTTCCGGTGACGGCGCCGGCTGTTGTCGCAGGGCGTCCGTGGGGGGCGTCGTGGTGGTGACGGGGGTGACGGGTGGAACGTCCTCCTGCCCGACGGCGGGTCACGGGTCGCGAAGACACGTCACCGGTGGTCGGTGGTCAGGAAGGGAGGTGCGGGGCGCTTCGGCGCGGGCTCCGGTCGTCTCCGGGCTGCACTCGTGGCTGGTGGTGCGGTGCTGGGGTCAGGTCAGCGCTGACAGCACATTCGACCGGCGCCACGCAGGACGGAGCGACACGACATTCGGCAGCAGGAGGCTGCGCGGTGCGTCGTGAGCTCGGTGCTCGTGGGGCGGGTCATGGCTACATGATGCGCACGCTCGGCGCTCCAAAACCACCGCATCGGTCGATATTCCAGATGCTGGACGGATTTTCGTCCGCATCTTGGTCCACAGGCAGAGGTTTGGGATGTTTTGCGGCTTTTCCACCCAGGCGATGTGGCGCAGGCCACACGTGCCCGTGCGAGGCGAGCGACGTCGTCGGGCACGCTCGAGCCTCGGTCCGGAACGGACCGCGGCCGGGTCCGGACATGCAAGGACCCCCCGTGCACCCACCAGAGCCCACCTGCCCTTGCTGCCTTCCGGCCCTGGGGGAGTTCAGTGAGATAGTGCCGCACGAGGGGTCTGGACCCAGCCTAGCCCAGGGTGGGCGGTCGTCAGAAACCGACCCCCGGCACATGCGTCCCTGCCGCGCACGGCCCGGCCACGGAACGACCCCGGAACGGCCAGGGATCGGGCGCCGACGGGCCGATTCGGTCGCTGGGCGTCCGTCCGGTATTCTCGACACGCTGCCTGACGCCCCGCGTGGGTCGACGCTGCAGCACGGAGGATTCGCCTAGTGGCCTATGGCGCACGCTTGGAAAGCGTGTTGGGTTAAAAGCCCTCGGGGGTTCGAATCCCCCATCCTCCGCAGACCGAAGGGCCCGCAGCGTGCGCTGCGGGCCC
>NZ_JBHXBO010000301.1:0-4124 GCF_042726775.1 Oerskovia sp. NPDC060287 | reverse complement strand
CGACGTGCCTGTCCCGCAGGCCGCGCACGACGTTGGCCTTGGCGATCCCGTCGCCCCAGCTCAGCGCGGTCGACGCGTGCGAGTTCTCGACGATGTCGTGCGGGGACTCGGCGCGGCTCGGGTACCCGGACATGCCGTCGCGCTTGCGCAGCGCGGAGAAGTCCTGGCGGCCCGTGAGGAGCTTGTGCACGTAGGCCTGGTGGCCCGTGTCGAACACGAACGAGTCCTTGGGCGAGTCGAAGACGCGGTGCATCGCGAGCGTGAGCTCGACGACACCGAGGTTCGGTCCGAGGTGCCCGCCCGTGCGGGACACGGCGGAGACGAGGAACTCGCGGATCTCCGCTGCGAGGGTCTCCACCTGCTGGGGGGTCAGCCGCCGGAGGTCCTCCGGTGACGTGATGCTGCTCAACAGGGTCATAACCGCTCCGTTCCGCCTGCCATTCGACTAGCCCGACAACTCTAGGCCGTCCGGACGGGTGCTCGCGCCCGGAGAGGCCCGATCACGACCTCTGCACGCGCCGGGCACCCGATCCGCCCTCGTCCGGCCGATCGCCTCCGTAGACTGAGGAGGTGCGCTTCCTGCCGGGCCAGCAGCCCACCACCGACCTGACCTACGGCGACGTCTTCCTCGTCCCGTCCCGCTCCGAGATCACCTCGCGCTTCGACGTCGACCTCGCGTCCGACGACGGCACGGGTACCACGATCCCCCTCGTCGTGGCCAACATGACCGCGGTCGCGGGCCGCCGCATGGCCGAGACCGTCGCGCGGCGCGGCGGGATCGTCGTGATCCCGCAGGACGTGCCGACCGACGTCGTCGCGGACGTGGTCGCCGACGTCAAGGGCAAGGACCCGGTCATCGAGACCCCGGTCGTGGTCTCCCCCACGGACACCGTGCACACCGCGCTGACGCTGATCGGCAAGCGGTCGCACGGCTCGGCCGTGGTGCTCGACGGCGACCGGCCCGTGGGGGTCGTGACCGAGGCCGACTGCCTGGGCGTCGACCGCTTCACGCAGGTCCAGCAGGTCATGTCCGCGCAGCCGCAGACCGTCGACGCGTCGGTCGTGTCGGGTCCCGGCGGTCTGCAGGCCGCGTTCGACGAGCTGCACCGCTCGCGGCGCAAGGTCGCCCCGGTCGTGCGCGACGGGCGCCTCGTGGGCGTCCTGACGCGTCGCGGTGCGCTGCGGTCGAGCGTCTACTCCCCCGCCCTGGACGCCCAGGGCCGCCTGCGCATCGCGGCGGCCGTGGGCATCAACGGCGACGTCAAGGCCAAGGCGGCAGAGCTCCTCGCCGCGGGCGTGGACGTGCTCGTGGTCGACACGGCCCACGGTCACCAGGTCAAGATGCTCCAGGCCCTGGAGGCCGTGCGGTCCCTGGACCCGCAGGTCCCGATCGTCGCGGGCAACGTCGTGACGGCCGAGGGCGTGCGCGACCTCGTGGCCGCGGGCGCGGACATCGTCAAGGTCGGCGTCGGTCCGGGCGCGATGTGCACCACGCGCATGATGACGGCCGTGGGCCGTCCCCAGTTCTCCGCGGTCCTCGAGTGCGCGGCCGCGGCACGCGAGCTGGGCAAGCACGTGTGGGCCGACGGCGGCGTGCGGCACCCGCGCGACGTCGCCCTGGCCCTCGCGGCGGGCGCGTCCCAGGTCATGATCGGCTCGTGGTTCGCCGGGACGCACGAGTCCCCGGGCGACCTGCACGACGACGGCACGGGTCGCCTCTACAAGGAGTCGTTCGGCATGGCCTCGGCGCGCGCGGTCGCAGCCCGTGGCGCGGGCGGCTCCCCGTTCGAGCAGGCCCGCAAGGGCCTGTACGAGGAGGGCATCTCGTCCTCGCGCATGTACCTCGACCCGGCCCGCCCGGGCGTCGAGGACCTGATCGACGAGATCACCGCGGGCCTGCGCAGCTCGTGCACGTACGCGGGTGCGGCCTCGCTCACCGATTTCGCCGAGCGGGCCGTGGTGGGCATCCAGTCCGCGGCCGGCTACGAGGAGGGGCGCCCGCTGCCCGCGGGCTGGTGACGGTTCCCCCCTCGGCGGGCTCGGCGCGCACCGAGCTCGCGGCCCTCGCCCAGGACGGTTCACCGTGGCCGCGTCCGTGGCGCTACGCGATCGGCACGCTCGACGAGTCGCGCGTACGGCAGGCCGCGGTCCTGGTGCTGTTCGGTGTGCTCGACGACGTCCTGGCGTCCCGGAGCGTGTCCGGTCGGGACGCGACGGCCTCCCCCGTGCCTGCCGACCTCGACGTGCTCCTGCTCGCCCGCGCCTCGACGCTCAGCCACCACCCGGGCCAGGTCTCGTTCCCCGGGGGGCGGCTCGAGGACACGGACGCGGACCTGGTCGACGCAGCGCTCCGGGAGGCGGTCGAGGAGACGGGCCTGGACCGCGACGGCGTCGAGGTCCTGGGCGCCCTGTCCCCGCTCCCCCTGCCCGTGAGCAACCACCTCGTGACACCGGTGGTCGCGTGGTGGGCGCGGCCCACACCGGTCGCGGTCGTCGACTCGGCCGAGTCGGCGCACGTCTTCCGGGTGCCGGTCGCGGACCTGACGGACCCCGCAAACCGCCGCACCGCCGTCGTGCGCCGGGGACGCAGCACGCACAAGAGCCCAGCCTTCCTGGTGTCCGCGGACGGGCGCGAGCACCTCGTGTGGGGGTTCACGGGCGCGATCCTCGACGCGCTCCTGGACCGGCTCGGCTGGGCCGAGCCGTGGGACGCGGCGCGCACGGTCGAGGTGCCGGTCTAGTGGCGCTGCGGCCCGCAGCAGAGGTCGACGTGACGGTCGACCTCGTGCGCTCCCTGCTCGCGGCCCAGCACCCCGACCTGGCCGGTCTGCCCCTGGACGTCGTCGCGAACGGCTGGGACAACGTCGTGCTGCGCCTGGGTGACGAGCTCGCGGTGCGGGTCCCGCGACGCGACCTCGCGGCCGGGCTCGTGCGCCACGAGCAGGAGTGGCTGCCGCTGCTCGCGCCGCGCCTTCCCGTGCCGGTCCCCGCTCCCGTGCGGGTCGGGCTCCCCTCCGACGGGTCCACTGGCCCCGCCTTCCCGTGGTCGTGGAGCGTCGTCCCGTGGTTCGACGGGCTGAGCGCCCTCGCGGTCGATCCGGCGCTGCGCCGCGCGTTCGCCGTCGACCTCGCCGCCTTCCTCGCGGCGCTGCACGTCCCCGCGCCGCCCGAGGCCCCGCTCAACCCGTTCCGCGGCGTCCCTCTGGCCGCGCGCGACGCGTCGGTCCGGGAGCGCCTCGCGTCGGGCCAGGTGCCCGACGACGGAGCTCTCCTCGACCTGTGGTCCCGCCTCGTCGAGGTCCCCGCCTGGGACGGGCCCGCGGTGTGGCTGCACGGCGACCTGCACCCGGCGAACCTGGTGCTCGCGCCCGGCGACCACCGCCTGGGCGCCGTGGTCGACTTCGGGGACATGACGAGCGGCGACCCTGCCACGGATCTCGCGACCGCCTGGATGACGTTCGACGCCGTGGGTCGCCGCACGTTCCGCGAGGCCGTCACGGCCCGTCGCGGGACCGACGACCCGACCTGGGCCCGGGCTCGGGCCTGGGCGCTGGTCCTCGGCACGGCGTTCGCGGCCCACTCGGACGACGACCCGGCGTTCGCCGACCTGGGCGCGCACACGCTCGCGCAGGTGCTCGGCGACGACTGAGCCGCCCGTCCCAGGCACGCGGCGCCCCACCGCGCGATACTGGCTCGCATGGCTACCGAAGCGAAGACCCGCCCGCACGACGGCGACGTGGACGCCTTCCTCGCGACCGTCACCCACAAGGTCCGGCGCCGCGACGCGGACACGCTCCTGGCCCTCATGCAGCGCGTCACGGGCGAACCGCCCGTGATGTGGGGGCCGTCGATCATCGGGTTCGGCCAGTACCACTACGAGTACGCGAGCGGGCGGCAGGGCGACGCGGGGGCGGCCGGGTTCTCGCCGCGCAAGGCCGCGTCCACGGTCTACCTGCCCGACGGGACGGCTGCGCACCAGGACCTGCTGGCTCGCCTCGGCCCGCACACCGCGAGCCTCGTGTGCGTGTACCTCAAGGACCTGTCGAAGAACGACCTCGACGTCCTGGAGGAGATCGTGCGCCGCTCCTACGCGGCCGTGACCGCGGGCACGTTCACCCAGCGGG
>NZ_JBHXBO010000300.1:0-4144 GCF_042726775.1 Oerskovia sp. NPDC060287 | reverse complement strand
CACAAGAACTCCGCACTCAGCGGAAGGTGGGGCGCCTCAGCGCTTGGCGGGCTCCTCGCCGCGCGTGATGCCCAGGCGCTTGGCGAACAGCTTGCGCTGCACGAGCCACCCGGCCAGCGCGAGCGCGGCCCACGCCAGGAACGACACGACCTGCTCCCACCCCACGGACGGGTCGCGCAGGAACCCCAGGGTGTCGGGGGAGACGCGGCCCAGGCCGCCCAGCACGATGCCCGCACCACCGATCGTCGTGAGCCACAGCAGTGCCCGGCGCCGGTACTTGTCGGCGAGGAAGCCGCACGCCGCCGCGACCGCGATGACGATGATCGCCGCGAGGACCCAGTTGCCCGAGTCGCCCGAGACCGTGCCGTAGAGCTTGGCGCCGATCACGGCCCCCGTCACGATCCCGATGAAGAACGACGCGAGCTTGAACACGAACGCCACGGCGATCCAGGCGACGAGCCCGCCGAGCACCCCGACGAGCAGGGCCGTGGTCTGGCTCGCCCCGAACAGGTCGCCCAGCATCCAGCCGAGGCCGAACCCGGAGGCGATCACCGCCAGGTGGACCGAGCCGACGCCGAGGAAGCACAGGAGCAACCCGACGGCGACGATGACGAGACCTGCGACGACCGGGTCCATGAGACCTCCTGGCGTGAGGTGGGGCTAGTGCTTGGCCTTGATGACCAGCACGGGTGCGTGGGCGTCGAGCAGGACGCGCTGCGTGGTGCTGCCGAGCAGGAACTTGCCGACGGGGGAGCGCTTGCGCGAGCCGATCACGACGAGGCTCGCGGTCAGGCGCTCGGCCTCGTCGAGGATCGCGTCCGCAGGGTCGATCCGAGACTCGCGGTACGTGACGGTCGCCGCGGGGGTGCCCGCGGGCAGGGCGTCGAGCAGGTGCGCCAGGTCGGGCGGGAGGGGCGGGTCGTCCTGCGGCGGGCCCTCGAGCGGGGTCAGGACGAAGACCGCCAGCGGCAGGTCTCGGCGGACCGCCTCGGCGGCTCCGGCGTGCAGGGCCGCCTCACCCTGTGGCGAGTCGTTGTAGGCCACAAGAACGGTCATCGCCGTTGTGCTCCTCGTTCGTCGTGCCCGGGTCAGCGGGCAGATCGCGTGTGCCCTCGCACTCTCTCACACCCCGGGGGTCCCTGCAGGGAGCGTGGGAGCGCGTCGCGGGACCGGATGCCCGACGGCGCCGCGGCCCCCGCTGCGCTCGCCCGAGGTCGCGGGCTCCCGGGGCGGGCACGGGTGGCGCCGGGCGTCCCCTCGCAGGTCAGGCGTCCGTGGCCAGCACGTCGGGGAGACTCAGCGACGGGGGCAGGAGGGGTGGGGCCACGGAGCGGACGATCCGGGCGAGCTCGCGGTGCCGGTCTGGTCCCATGCGGTCGGCGGGCGCCGTCACGGACAGCGCGGCGACGGCCTGTCCCGCGCGCAGCAGCGGCACCGCGAGGCAGCTGATGCCGGGCTCGTTCTCCTCGGCCTCGGTCGCGTAGCCCGCGGCCCGGGCGGCGGTCAGCGTGTCCCACAGGGAGTCCGCGGTGACCGTCGTGGCACCCGTGTCGCCGGTCGCGGCGGCGTACCAGGACATGCCCGAGCGGTCGGTGGTCCGGAACGCGAGGAGCGCCCGTCCGAGCGCGGTCGTCGCGGCGGGCCGGCGTCGTCCGACCGCCGACCAGACCCGCACGGCGCGCGCGGGCTCGACCTTGTCGAGATAGACGATCTCCGGGCCGGACAGCACGCCGAGGTGGACGAGCTCGCCCGACGCCTCGCACACGGCCGTGAGCGCCGGGCCCAGGAGCGCCGGCAGGTTCTCCTCGCCCAGGAACGTGTCGCCGAGCGCGGTCGCGGCGGGGCCCAGGCGATAGCTGCCCGTCGCGGGGTCCTGGTCCGCGTAGCCGCGGAAGCGCAGGGCCGAAAGCGTGCGGTGCAGCGAGGTCTTGTTCAGGCCGAGCTCGGCGGCGAGCGCGCCCAGGGTGAGCCCGTGCGGTCCTGCGGCAGCGAGCCGCTCGAGGGTGAGCAAGGCCTTGTCGACCGAGCCGAGGGGACTGCTCGTGGAGCCAGGGTCTGCCGGTGCGTGGTCTGCCGAGGAGCGGACTGTCGGCACGGGGTCGCCAGGGGTCTCGGCGCCCGGACGGGCTACCACGTGGACGCACCGCTCGCGTAGAGTGATTTCGCATTCCAGAACATCCGTTCACTATAACGAAACGCGAGGCCTCATGTCACCCGCAGCGCCCCCGACCGACGTCGACCAGCTCTTCGCCAGGGTGCGGGTCGTGCCCGTGGTCGTCGTGGAGGACGAGGCGCAGGCGCTCGCCCTCGGAGCCGCTCTCCTGGACGGCGGCCTGCCCATCGCCGAGATCACCTTCCGCACCGCCGGTGCCCGCGCCGCGATCGCCGCCGTCACGTGCGAGCTCCCTGAGCTCGTGACAGGGGCCGGCACGGTGATCAACGTCGACCAGGTCGACCAGGCCGTCGACGCCGGTGCGCGCTTCCTCGTCTCTCCCGGGTTGAGCGTCGACGTCGTGCGCCGGGCCCAGCACCACGGCCTGCCGATTTTCCCGGGCGTCGCGACGCCGTCGGACGTCATGGCCGCCCTGGCCCTGGGGCTCGACGTCGTGAAGTTCTTCCCCGCCGGGATCAACGGGGGAGTGCCCGCGATCAGGGCGCTGTCCGCGCCGTTCCCCGGCCTGCGGTTCGTCCCCACGGGCGGTGTGAGCGCGGCCAACGCGACCGAGTACCTCTCGGTGCCCTCCGTCCTGGCCGTGGGCGGCTCCTGGATGGTCGAGAAGTCCCTCGTGGAAGCCGGGGACTTCGCCGAGATCACGCGTCGCTCCGCGCAGGCCGTCGCGCTCGCGGCATCGCTCGCACCCGCCCGGGAAGCCGCCGTGCCGGACGCGCAAGCCGCGGACGCCGTGCCTCCGGCACCCGCAGGACCGACCGCCCCCACCGCACCCGTCGCCGCAGGAAAGTGAGCTGACATGACCGACACGACCCCCCGCCCCGCGGGCGCCCCCCTGAACCTGCGCCCGGCCGCGGACTGCACCTACGACGTCGTCTCCCTGGGCGAGGTCATGCTGCGCCTGGACCCGGGGGAGCGGCGCATCAAGACCACCCGCTCGTTCGACGCGTGGGAGGGCGGCGGGGAGTACAACGTGGCGCGCGGCCTGCGCCGGTGCTTCGGTCTGCGCGGCGCGATCGTCACGGCGCTGGCGGACAACGAGGTCGGTCGCCTGGTCGAGGACCTCATGCTCACGGGCGGCCTCGACACGAGCTGGGTGCAGTGGGTGCCCTACGACGGGATCGGTCGCACGGTCCGCAACGGGCTCAACTTCACCGAGCGCGGCTACGGCGTGCGCGGCGCGGTGGGCGTGAGCGACCGCGGCAACACCGCGATCGCCCAGATGCAGCCCGGGGACGTCGACTGGGACGAGCTGTTCGGTCGTCGCGGCGTGCGCTGGCTCCACACGGGCGGGATCTTCGCGGCGCTGTCCGCGTCGTCCGCGGACGTGGCCGAGGCCGCCATGCAGGCCGCACGCCGGCACGGCACGATCGTGTCCTACGACCTCAACTACCGCCCCTCGCTGTGGCAGGGCATCGGCGGCCCGGCGCGCGCGCAGGAGGTCAACCGCCACCTCGCGCAGTACGTCGACGTCATGATCGGCAACGAGGAGGACTTCACGGCGAGCCTCGGGTTCGAGATCGAGGGCGTGGACGAGAACCTGACGGACCTGGACACCGCGGCGTTCCGCGCCATGATCGAGACCGCCGCGGCCGCGTACCCGAACTTCCAGGTCATCGGCACCACGCTGCGGGCCGTGCGGTCCGCGACGCGCAACGACTGGGGGGCCGTCGCGTGGTCCCGGGTCCAGGGGTTCGCCGAGGCCACGCACCGCGCGGACCTCGAGATCCTCGACCGCGTGGGCGGGGGCGACTCGTTCGCCTCGGGCCTCGCGTACGGGCTCATGGAGCTCGGGAGCATCCAGGAGGCCGTCGAGTACGGCGCCGCCCACGGTGCGATCGCCATGACCACGCCCGGCGACACGTCGACGGCGTCGCTCGCCGAGGTCCGCAAGCTCGCCTCGGGCGGGAGCGCGCGCGTGCAGCGCTGACGCGGCACGCCGAGATGCGGCGAACGGGGGTCCAGGAGCGCTCT
>NZ_JBHXBO010000299.1:0-4194 GCF_042726775.1 Oerskovia sp. NPDC060287 | reverse complement strand
CCCCTGATCCCCGCGGATCAGGGGCATCTACTCACTTCTCGGCAGGCCGCACAGGGCCCGCTCCACCCGGGAACGCGTGCCGCCGCGCCCCCAGCACGATCCCCACGACCGGCACCGCGAGCGCGAGCGTCGCCCACGGCAGCGCACCGGACCCGCCCGCACCCAGCACCACGCCGCCCACGATCCCGCCCAGCGCGAGCGCCCCGTTCCACGAGGTGACGAACGCGGACTGCGCCACGTCCGCGGCAGGACCTGCGGCTCGCGCGAGCGCGGTCTGGAACAGGGTCCCGCTGCCGCCGAACGCGAAGCCCAGCGCGGCGACCGCGGCGTAGACCGCGACGGGGGAGCCCGCCGCGACCGCGAGCGTCAGGCCCGCGACCCCCAGGAGCGCGGCGGCGAGGACCGTCATGACGCGCAGGTGCGTGTCGATCAGGGCACCGATCACGACGAGGCTCGCGAACGACGTCGCGCCGAGCACCGCGAGCAGCACCCCGGTCTGCGCGCCGAGCCCGACGTCCTCGAGGAACACCGCGACGTAGGTCGAGAACACGTTGTAGGCCAGGACCGTCAGGCCCGTCACGACCACGACCGGCGCGACGCCGGGCAGCCGCAGCGCCCGCCCGATCGGCACCTGCGTCCCGCGCGGCTCGCCCGGGAAGTCCCGCACGCCCCAGCGCACCCACGCCGCCAGCCCGAGGCTGAGGATCGTCATGGCGCCGAACGCCCAGCGCCACCCGACGGTCGCGCCCAGCGCGGTCCCGGCCGGGACGCCGAGAGCCAGCGCGAGCGGCGCCCCGCCCATCGCGATCGCGAGCGCCCGTCCCGCCTGCTCCGGCGCGGCGAGGCGCCGTGCGTACCCGGCGAGCAGGGCCCAGGTCAGCCCGGCGACGAGCCCGGCCGCGAAGCGCGCGCCGAGCGTCAGCGCATAGCTCGACGACACGGCCGTCACGGTGTTCGCGACCACGAACCCGGCGATCGTCGTGAGCAGCAGGCGGCGCCGGGGCCAGCGGGCCGTGGCCCGGCTGAGGGGGATCGCGGCGACGATCGCCCCGATCGCGAAGACCGTGACGGTCTGCCCGGCGGCGCTCGCGGACACGCCGAGGTCGGCGCCCAGCGCGGGCAGCACGCCCGCGGGCAGCACCTCGGTGAGGAGCGTGACGAACCCGGTCGCGGCCAGGGCGAGCAGGGGCAGCAGGGGGAAGCGAGTGCCCGACGGCGGAGCGTCCGCGGGCGCGTCGGTCCGGTCGGGGAGCGTGGTCGTCCGGGGCGCAGGGGGCGCAGCGGACGTCGGGGGACCCGCTGGCGTGGCGAGCGCAGCGGGGGAGACGGGCGCTGTGGACGTCGGGGGAGCGTCGGTCGACGACTCGGTCGGAGTGGTGCACGTGGTCATAGGGTTAGCATGAATGTCTGACATGGGTGTGAAGGTCAAGCCCGACCCGCGAGAGGGGTGCATCACATGCGCATCGGCGAGCTGTCCCGCCGCACCGGCACGGCCACACGCCTGCTTCGGTACTACGAGGAGCAGGGGCTCCTGACCCCGCAGCGCGAGGAGAACGGCTACCGCGAGTACGGCGAGCACCTCGTCGACCGGGTGCTCCAGATCCGGGGCCTGCTGGAGGTGGGATTCCCGACGCGGATCATCGCCGAGCTGCTGCCCTGCCTCAACCAGCCCCGTGAGATCCACCTGCAGAACGCCTTCCCGGACAAGATCGCGCTGCTCGAGACCGAGCTGGCGCGGATGACCGAGCGCATCGACACCCTCACGAGGAACCGCGACGCGATCGCGGACTACCTCGAGGCCATCAGGGTCGATGCGGCGCCGGCGGACGTGGTGCGAGAGCCGGCCGCCCTCGCCGAGAAGTGAGCAGCTGCCCCTGATCCGGCCGGTTCAGGGGCATCAGCTCACTTCTCGCTCACGCCTCCGTCGTCGGACCGCTCGGCGCCGGTCGCGGTCCGGCGCTGGCCCGTTCAGGTGGGACGGGCACGAGGTGCGCGAAGAACGGGTCGCGTCGAGCGGCCGAGACGTAGTGCCCGGGCTGCTTGGCGAAGGCGCGGTCCAACCACGACTGCACGCGCGCGACGGCGGCCTGCCTGGTCGGCGCGGCCGGGTCGGGCGGTACCACGGCTGCCGCGACACAGGCGATGCCGTAGTCGACCCAGCCCGGGAGGACGTCCGGGTAGGCGGCCCCCCAGTCGGGCTCGATCGTCGTGAGCTGGTGCGGGGCGTCGGACAGGAACCCGGCCGGACCAGGGTCGAGATGCCCTCGGCGCATGAGCTCCGCGTGGCGCTCGACGTTGTGCGCGGTCCGTCGGATAGCGTCCCACCGCGCCCGCCGCGGGGTGCTCTCGCGCAGGTCGACGGCCGCCTTCCTCGTGGACTCCAACGCCGCTGCCAGGTCGTGCCGCATCTCGCCCGTACCACCAGCGGCCGACCAGTTGAGGCTGCTGATCGCCCGGTTGTAG
Organism: Oerskovia sp. NPDC060287; assembly: GCF_042726775.1. Taxonomy (NCBI): domain Bacteria; kingdom Bacillati; phylum Actinomycetota; class Actinomycetes; order Micrococcales; family Cellulomonadaceae; genus Oerskovia; species Oerskovia sp. NPDC060287. Next base: position 1,731 of record NZ_JBHXBO010000299.1, on the reverse strand, counting down.
CAGGCTCGCATGATGGTCGCGCGGCACCGGACCGCCTCCCTCAGCCACCGGTCGCGTGCGGCCGGGAGGACGTGCGGGGCATAGCCGAAGAGCTCGTCGAGCCGTGCCGACGCTGCCTGCTCGACGCCGTGGAGCGCCTCGAGTCGCACCTGCCGGTCCTGCGGGGCGGCGGCCGGATCGTCGCCCTCCCTCCGGAGGTCGAGGACCGCGAGGTTGAGCCGGGCCGCGAGCATCTGGGGATCTGCGGCGCGCGCCCGGAGCAGAGCCTGGCGGGCGGCCCCCTTGTCGCCGGCGGCGAGGAGCGCGGCGGAGTCGGCGAAACGGAGGACCGCGACCTCGGACCTCGTCCCGAGCACGGCGACCCGGTGGCGCTTCACGGTGGTCTGGAACGCGATCCAGACGGCGGCCTGAGGCAGCAGGCCGAGGTACGTCGCCCGCTCGACGGGGGCGGTGTCGTCCAGGGGGCGGAGCGTCCGGGTCTCGAGGAGCCTGCCGGACCGCTTCCTGATCGACACCGTCACACCGACCTTCCCGCCCTCGTCGTGCAGGAGGGCCGAGACGTGCCGCACGCGCAGACGTCGGAACCACGTCCAGAACTCCACGACGGCCTTGAAGCCCGACGGCATCCCGTCGATGTCGGGGAGCGTGAGGTCGGTGTCCGGGCCCGTCGAGATCCGCATGGCAGGTGTCGACTCGGCAAGGTCGTCGAGCCGGCGCGGGAGCATCTCGGCCCATGCCTGGGCGACGTCGTCGGCCTTCCCCGCGGTCACTGCCTGGGTCGCGGGGTCGATCCGGTAGGGCGGGCGACGGACCCACGTCCACAGCACGAGGTAGATCAGTGCGAGCCCTGCGAGGCACCAGGCCACGACCGTGAGCCACGTCCTGCCGTCCTCGTCCCACCAGTCCACGACGGTCTCCGGAGGGCTCGGGGCCAGCAGGTCCTGCAGGGCCTGATCGAGCTTCTTCGGGTCCACCTTGCCCTCCTCGACCGCCGTGAGGAGCAGCTCGCGGGCCTCGGCGCGGTGGCCCAGGTCGACGAGCCGGGCGGCGGCCACTGCGGCCTCGGCCGGTGGGGCCTCGGAGCCCGGGTCCGACGTCAGTCCGTCGAGCGCTGCAGTCAGCCCCAGGTCGAGCGCGAGCGCCCGGGCGTAGGAGGTGTCGGCTGCGCTGCGGAGCTCGGCTGCCGCCTCGGTGTCGGTGGCGACGCGGCCGGCCTCTGCGTCCAGCCCCTGTGCCCGACGCAGGAGCACCGCGGCCTCGGCGACCGACCCGTCGGCCTCGGCCAGGACCGTGGCGTCGCAGGCAGTCTCACCTGCGGCCTCGACCTGGGCCGCGGCGACGAGCGCTGCGCTCGGACGATGGGAGGTCGCCAGCTCGATCACGTCCTGGCACGAGGGCGGCGGCGACTCGTCGACGGCTGCCTGGGCGCTCGCGCCGAGCAGGAGCAAGGTGCTGAGGGCGAGGGCGAGGGCGAGGGCGAGGGCGGAGAAGAGCGGAAGAGCTGATCGAGCGCGCATGTCGGCCACCTCGTCGTGGTTGCGCCGAGCCGTCGCCCGGCGGACCTGCTGGCCCTGCCCCTGAGAGGAGAGAGGTCGGCCGGACCGTGGACGTGGCAGGACGCAGGCGCGCGAGCGGGTGAAATTAGCCGGCGCTCTCGCCGAGAAGTGAGTAGATGCCCCTGATCCGGGGGGAACACGGGGGGAAAAAAAAAAAAAAGTGGGGGGGGTTAAA
>NZ_JBHXBO010000298.1:0-4308 GCF_042726775.1 Oerskovia sp. NPDC060287 | reverse complement strand
CCTCCCAGGTGAGCGACGCCGTCGGCCCGTCGGACGGCGGCCGCGCAGGGTCGACCGACCCGTTCCACCGCTCCGGATGCGCGAGCCGTGATCGGCTGCAAGGCTCCGAGACATGTCACGATCCAAGCCAGCCTCCCCCGCCATCGTCCGGCAGCAGCAGGTCTTGCGAGACAGCCTGCCCTTCCACGACACCCAGGACTTCGACGACACCAGTCGCGGGCTCCTCGGCCGACGCAGCCCGAACGCGGTGACCGCCGCAGACGGGCGCGTCGTCTGGGACAACGACACCTACGACTTCCTCCAGGGCGACGCCCCGGACACGGTCAACCCCAGCCTGTGGCGCCAGTCCCGGCTCGTCGCGACGCAGGGCCTGTTCGAGGTCGTCGAGGGCATCTACCAGGTGCGCGGCTTCGACCTCTCCAACGTCACCTTCATCGAGGGTGAGACCGGCGTGATCGTGCTGGACCCGCTGCTCTCGGCCGAGACGGCCGCCGCGGCGATCGAGCTGTACCGCGAGCACCGCGGGGACCGCCCCGTCACGGGCGTGATCTACACCCACTCGCACGTCGACCACTTCGGCGGGGTCAAGGGAGTCACGACCCAGGAGGACGTCGACGCAGGGCGCGTGCCGGTCCTCGCCCCCGAGGGGTTCACCGAGCACGCGGTCTCGGAGAACGTCTACGCGGGCACGGCCATGGGCCGCAGGTCGGGCTACATGTACGGCGCGGCGCTGGCGCGGGGCCCGCAGGGACAGGTCGGGGCAGGGTTGGGTCAGACGACGTCGACCGGAACCATCACCCTCATCGCCCCCACCGTGGACATCACCACGACCGGCGAGGAGAAGACCGTCGACGGCGTCCGGATGATCTTCCAGATGGCCCCCGACACCGAGGCCCCGTCCGAGATGCTCGTCTACTTCCCGGACCACCGTGCGCTGTGCGCGGCCGAGGACGCGACGCACAACCTCCACAACCTGCTGACGCTGCGCGGCGCCGTCGTGCGCGACCCGCACGCCTGGGCGCACTACCTCACCGAGTCGATCGAGCTCTTCGGGGACGATCTCGAGGTCGTCTTCGCGTCCCACCACTGGCCCACCTGGGGCAACGAGCGCATCCTCGAGTACCTGAACGTCCAGCGCGACCTCTACGCCTACCTGCACGACCAGACGTTGAGGCTCCTCAACAAGGGGCTGACCGGGATCGAGATCGCCGAGGTGCTCACGCTCCCCCCGGCGCTCGAGAACGCGTGGAGCACCCACGGCTACTACGGCTCCGTGAGCCACAACATCAAGGCCATCTACCAGCGGTACATGGGCTGGTACGACGGGAACCCGGCACACCTGTGGGAGCACCCACCGGTCGAGGCGGGCAAGCGCTACGTCGAGCTGGGCGGCGGCGCTGACGCCGTGGTCGCCAAGGCCCAGGTCGCGTTCGACGAGGGCGACTACCGCTGGGTCGCGGAGCTCCTGAACCACGTCGTCTTCGCCGAGCCCGGCCACGCCGGAGCACGCGAGCTGCTCGCCGACACCTACGAGCAGCTCGGGTACGGGTCGGAGAACGGGACCTGGCGCAACGCCTACCTCTCGGGGGTGACCGAGCTGCGCGACGGACCGTTCGGGACGCCCACCGTCGCGGCATCGTCCGACATGCTCGCCCAGCTGTCCCCCACGATGCTGTTCGACGCCCTCGCGATCCAGGTCGACGGGCCCCGGGCGTGGGGCGAGAACCTGTCGGTCGACGTCGTGCTGACCGACGTCGACGAGCACTACCGTCTGCGCCTCGCCAACGGGGTGCTCACGTACAACACAGCCGTCCAGAAGAGCCCGGCCGACGTCACCCTCACCGGTCCCAGGCGCGCGCTACCGGTCCTCGCGAGCGGGAACGTCACACCGGACACGCTCGCCCAGGCGGGCATCGAGCTGACCGGTGACGCGACCGTGCTGGGTCGGCTCGCCGCCCTGCTGGAGCCGGGGGACCCGGACTTCGCGATCGTGACCCCATGACCGGAGGCATGTCCTCACCTGTCGCGGTCCCTTCCCCCCGGTGGCGGGTGGCCCCCTCGGTGCCCGTCGCCGCGGTCGTGTTCGTCGTCTACTGCGTGATCGTCATCGGCCTGATGAAGATCTCGGGCGTGGGGTACGAGCACTTCTTCGACTCCGCGGACTCGACGCTGCGCGCCGCCGTCCTGCCGCTCGCGGCGGGCGGGGTCTGGCTCGTCGCCTTCCTCACCTGGGCACGCTGGGACCACGTGTTCCGGGACGCACGGCGCCTGCCGACGGGCTGGTTCCTGTGGGTGCTGCCGGCCGCCATGGTCCTCCTCTCGGTGCTGCACCTCCTGGGGCTCGAGTGGAGCCTGTTCGCGCCTGGGCACGTGCTCACCGTCCTGCTGGCGAGCCTGCTCGTCGGGTTCACCGAGGAGACCTTGTTCCGTGGGGTCGTCCTGCGCTCGATGCGGCAAGGAGGACGCTCCGAGGGCATGGCGGTCCTGTGGACGACGCTGTGGTTCGGCGGGTTCCACCTGACCAACCTCCTGCTGGACGAGCCCGGGGCGGTCATCCAGATCTTCTTCGCGGCCCTGACCGGGACGGGCCTCTACCTGGCGCGGCGCGGGACCGGCACGATCCTGGCGGCCATGGCCCTGCACGCGTTCTGGGACTTCTCGTCCTTCCTGGTCGGCGTCCACCCGGCCGACAACGGTGCGACCCTGGGCGCGAACTTCCTCGTCCCGCTCGTCTACCTCCTGGCCGCGGTGACGCTCGTCGTGCTCGTCGTCCGCGAGCGCGCGCGGCCCGCCCGCGAGGCGATCACCCCGCTGCTCGTGCCCGACGGCGGGGCGCGCCCGTGACGTGCGTCCCGCCCGTCGCGTCGGTGGGGCTCGCGGGGGCGGGTGGTGCTCCTGGTCGGCCCAGGACGTGGCGGGTGGGGGTTCGTCGGGACTGAGCGTCCGACCTCGCTACGGTGGGTCCCCTGCCCGACCCGAGCTGGAGCGTCCGTCCCCCGTGATCTCTACCCTCCTCGTCGCCCACCCGTGGTTCTCCCCCGCGGTCCTCGCCGTCCTCGTGCTCGGCGGGCCGGCGGTGGGGCGCTGGCTGTCCTGGCATCCGCGCCTCGCGTGGGCGCTGTTCGCGGCGTCGCTGCTGCCGCTCGTGCTGCTCACGCTCGTCCCGACGAGCCGCGAGATCTTCGAACGCTGCGCCGTCTCCTGGTCCCTGCCGACGTTCGGGCGCGTGGAGCTCCTGGCCAACGTGATCCTGTTCGTCCCGCCGGTCCTGCTCGCCGCGGTCGCGAGCCGTCGCCCCGCCGTGGCGCTGGTCGGCGGTGTCGTCGGCTCCGCCGCGATCGAGCTGGTGCAGGCGCTGCTCCCTGGCCTCGGGCGCTCGTGCGACACCAACGACTGGCTCACGAACTCGATCGGTGCAGTGCTCGGCGCGGCCCTGGCCTCGACCGCGATCTGGGCCGCACGACGGTGGCCGCGACGGGTCGGGTCCACGAGTCGTCGGTGACTCAGGGCGTCCGAGGAGGCCTGACGGCTGAGTCCACGGACGCGAGCCACGTCCCCGCTGGGCCCCGACGAGGTCCGCCAGAAGTCTCGGGTACAGCGGGTCGCAGCTCGTCGTGTTCTTCGGGCGCAGTGGTCACCGCCGGTGGCGGCCAGCCGATGTCGGGCCGGTCTGCTGCACACCGCTGTCCACATCTTCGGCTCCTGACCGCACACCCGCAGAGCGATGGCGATGGGTCAGGTACGGAACACGGCTCTCACATCTGTCTCCTCCTTCCGGAGGAGGGCTGCTCGCCGCAGATCTCGGCCGTCGGGAGGTGCTGCACCCTGAGCCGCATCCGTAGCGTCGACGACGGGGCACGCGCTGACCGGGCGGCCCGACGACGACAGGAGACGCATGATCCAGGTAGAGGCGCTGACAAAGCGCTACGGGCCCACGACGGCCGTGGACGAGCTGACGTTCGCAGCTCGTCCCGGGACCGTCACGGGGTTCCTCGGTCCGAACGGCGCCGGGAAGTCGACAACCATGCGGATGATCGTCGGGCTCGAGCGCCCCACGTCGGGAACGGCGACGGTCGGCGGACGTCGGTACGCCGACCTGCCCTCGCCGTTGCACGCAGTCGGCGTCATGCTCGACGCGCGTTCCGTCCACCCAGGCCGCACGGCGTTCCGCCACCTCCTCGCACAGGCCCGGACCCACGGCATCTCGCGTTCGCGCGTGGACGAGGTCATCGCGATCACCGGTCTCGAGTCCGTCGCCGGGCGCCGGGCCGGGACGTACTCGCTGGGCATGGGCCAGCGTCTCGGGAT
>NZ_JBHXBO010000297.1:0-4329 GCF_042726775.1 Oerskovia sp. NPDC060287 | reverse complement strand
GGTGCCCTACCGCGGCCCGCTCGCGCAGGTCGTGCACCGGTCTACAACCTCGGCGCCATCTCGTTCGTCGCCTATTCCTGGGAGAACGCGATGCTGACCAGCGAGGTGACCGGAAAGGCCGTCCTGAACATCCTCGAGGCCGTCCGCCTCTACTCGCACGACGACCCGAGCCGTGTCCGGTTCTACCAGGCGTCGAGCTCGGAGATGTTCGGCAAGGTCCAGCAGGTCCCGCAGCGCGAGTCCACGCTGCTGTGGCCGCGCTCGCCGTACGGGGTGGCCAAGGTCTTCGGTCACTACATGACGATCAACTACCGTGAGTCCTACGGGATGCACGCGTCGAGCGGCATCCTCTTCAACCACGAGTCGCCCCGACGCGGCCCGGAGTTCGTCACCCGCAAGGTCTCTCAGGCCGTCGCCCGCATCAAGCTCGGGGTGCAGGACAAGCTCGTCCTCGGTAACCTCGACGCCAAGCGCGACTGGGGGTTCGCGGGCGACTACGTCGAGGCGATGTGGCTGATGCTCCAGCAGCCCGAGGCCGACGACTACGTGATCGCCACGGGCGAGACGCACTCGATCAGCGAGCTCCTCGATGCAGCCTTCGCCCACGTGGGCATCGAGGACTGGACCGGATACGTCACGCAGGACCCGCGCTTCATGCGGCCTGCCGAGGTCGACCTCCTGATCGGTGACCCCGCCAAGGCGCAGGACCGCCTCGGGTGGGAGCGAAAGGTCGACTTCCCCGGACTGGTCTCCATGATGGTCGAGAACGACCTGCGCGAGCAGTCTGACCTGGCAGGCCGGTGACCCGGTGACCGTCGCTCTAGTCACGGGCATCACAGGTCAGGATGGCTCGTACCTCGCCGATCGTCTGACGCGCGAGGGGGTCGAGGTCCACGGCTTCGCCCGAGAAGGAGCGACGGTCGCCGGTTCGTCCCTCCCCGCTGCGGTGCACGTCCATCAGGTCGATCTCCGCGACCATGCCCGTGTCGGTTCGCTGGTGGCCGAGATCGCGCCCGACGAGGTGTACAACCTCGGAGGCATCAGCTCGGTGGCCTACTCGTGGGCGCACCCTGCGGAGACCGGTCTGGTGAGCGGTATCGGCGCGGTGGCGCTCTTCGAGGCGGCCCACGCCGTCCAGGAGGCCACCGGTCGCCGCGTCCGCGTGGTCCAGGCCTCGAGCGCCGAGATCTTCGGCACTCCCGACCGGACGCCCCAGGACGAGGGGACGGCGATCCGCCCGACCTCACCGTACGGGGCGGCCAAGGCCTACGCGCACCAGATGGCGGGGATCTACCGGTCCAGGGGGCTCGATGTGTCGAGCTGCGTCCTGTACAACCATGAGTCGCCGCGCCGCCCCGAGACCTTCGTGACGAGGAAGATCACCGCAGGGGCCGCGCGCATCGCGACCGACGGTGGCGGGGTCCTTGCGCTGGGCAACCTCGACGCCCGGCGTGACTGGGGCTGGGCGCCCGACTACGTCGACGCCATGGTCCGCGCCGCCCGGCACACCGAGCCCGACGACTTCGTCGTCGCGACGGGGGTCGCGCACTCCGTCGAGGACTTCGTCCGTCTCGCATTCTCCGCGGCAGGCATCGAGGACTGGTCGAAGCACGTCGAGATCGACCCTCGCTTCGTCCGTCCTGTCGACACCGCCGTTCAGGTGGGAGACGCAGCGAGAGCGCGAGCCGTGCTCGGTTGGGCCCCGACGGTCACATTCGAGGAGATCATCGAGAAGATGGTCGAGAACGATCTAGAGCAGATTCACAGAGAGGTCGCACGATGAGAGAGCCGACGGTCCGCGAGGGCGTCGTGTCAGTGATCCTCGTCAACTACAAGGGTGCCGAGGACACCATCACCTGCCTGAGGTCCTTCGACGACGTCGAGTGGCCCGCAGACCGGCTTGAGCTCATCGTCATCGACAACGACTCTCAGGACGGCAGTGCCGAGCGCATCGCGGCCGCCGTGCCGCGGGCCAAGGTGATCGAGTCCGGGGGCAACCTCGGGTTCGCCGGTGGATGCAACCTCGGTGTCGAGCATGCGACCGGCGAATGGGTCGGTTTCATCAACAACGACGCTCGACCCGGCCCCCGGTGGATCGCTGCCGCGGTCGAGGCGATGTCCGCCGACGACACGATCGGCGCCGTCGCCTCCAAGGTGCTGGACTGGGAGGGCAACCTGATCGACTACGTCGACGGGTCGCTCACCTGGTACGGCATGGGATACAAGCGGGAAGCCGAGTGGCCCGACTCCGCGGAGTACGACCACCCCAAGGACGTGCTCTTCGGGACGGGCGCAGCGATGTTCGTCCCCGCGCGGTTGTACCGCGAGGTCGGAGGGTTCGACGAGCGCTTCTTCATGTTCTACGAGGACGTCGACCTCGGATGGCGCCTCAACCTCCTCGGCTACCGCGTCCGCTACGTGCCGGAGTCGCTCGCCTACCACCGTCACCACGTGACGATGAAGAAGTTCGGCAACTATCGCGAGTCGTACCTGCTGGAGCGGAACGCTCTGCTCTCGATGTACAAGAACCTCGACGACGAGTCCCTCGCACGGGCGCTCCCGGCAGCGATGGCACTCTCGGTCCGCCGGTCGCTGGCCCGGACCGGGACGGACGCGTCGTCGCTCGACCTTCAGCGTTCGCCCGGTGGCGACGACGTGCCCACGATCGAGATCGAGAAGATGGCCCTCACGGGCCCCTACGCCATCGACTACTTCGTCGATCAGCTGCCGAGCCTCGTCGAGAGCCGCAAGGAGCTGCAGGCACAGCGGCGGCGGTCGGACCGTGAGCTCTTCCCTCTCTTCCGGCATGCGATCGAGCCCGCGTATGCGATCGAGAGCTACCTCACGGCGCACAAGGACCTCGTGGAGGCCTTCGGTATCGACACGCACTTCGTCTCGCGCCAACGTGTCCTCGTCGTCACGGGAGAGCCTCTGCTGGAGCGGATGGCGGGACCGGCCATCCGGGCGTGGGAGATCGCCAAGGCCCTCGCGCCGACGGGTGACGTCCGACTCCTCTCGACGGCCGGCGCCCGGATCACCTCGGACGACTTCGAGGTCGTCCATGCGTCCGGGCGCGCACTGCGCGCTCAGACCGACTGGGCCGACGTCATCGTCTTCCAGGGCTTCCTCCTGGAAGGCGCGCCCTGGCTCAAGGAGAGCTCGAAGATCCTGGTCGCGGACGTCTACGACCCCATGCACCTCGAGCAGCTCGAGCAGGCCCGTGACCTCGGCCCGGCCGGGCGAGCGACCTCGATCAGAGACACCACGAGGGTGCTCAACGAGCAGCTTCGTCGCGCTGACTACGTGCTGTGCGCATCGACCAAGCAGCGCGACTTCTGGCTCGGGCAGCTTGCGGGCCAGGGGCGAATCAACGCGGCCGTCTACGACGAGGACGAGAGCCTCGACTCCTTGATCGGTGTGGTGCCCTTCGGCATCGCCGACGACGAGCCCGTCCAGCACAAGCACGCGATCAAGGGGACCGTTCCGGGGATCGGCCGCGACGACAAGGTCATCCTCTGGGGTGGCGGTGTGTACAACTGGTTCGACCCGTTGACGCTGGTCCGTGCGGTGGACCGACTCCGTGTTCGTCACCCGGAGGTCCGGCTCTACTTCCTGGGCCTCAAGCACCCCAACCCTGGCGTGCCGGACATGAGGATCGCCTGGGAGCTCAAGGAGCTCGCTGACGAGCTCGGCCTGACGGGCAAGCACGTCTTCTTCAACGAGGGATGGGTCCCGTACAACGAGCGGGCGGACTACCTCCTCGACGCGGACCTCGGAGTCTCGACGCACTTCCATCACGTGGAGACCGCGTACAGCTTCCGTACCCGGATCCTGGACTACCTCTGGGCGTCGCTGCCGATCGTCGCGACGAGCGGTGACACGTTCGGATCTCTGATCACCGAGCACGGCCTGGGTGCCGTCGTCCCTCCGGAGGACCCGGAGGCCCTCGAGCTGGCGCTCGAGAAGTACCTGTACGACGAGGAGGCCATCGCCTCGGCACGTGCCAACGTCGTCGAGTTCGCCAAGGAGTACAGGTGGTCCTCCGTGCTGCAGCCGCTCGTCGACTTCTGCCGCTTTCCTCGGCGGGCAGCTGACCTCGCCGTCGAGCTGGACGAGCCGGTGTCGGTCGCCGAGCAGTTCCGCCGACCTGGTGGCATCAAGGCCGACATCGGTCTGGCCCGTGACTACCTGCGCGCGGGTGGTCTGAGCGAGGTGGCCAGGCGTGCGCGAGGCCGTGTGCGCAGGGTTTACCCAATGGGTCGTGACTGCGTGCCTTTTGAAGAATGAGCCTGCGAGTTAGCGGTGTGTAGCGAGGTTAACCCGTGTGGG
>NZ_JBHXBO010000296.1:0-4335 GCF_042726775.1 Oerskovia sp. NPDC060287 | reverse complement strand
CACGTGCACGACCGCACGTGCGCACCCGGGCGGGGTCCGTCGTCGGGCCCGCTACTTGTAGCTCATGACCTGCTGGAGCAGCTCCGGCCCCCGCTGGTCCACCAGACGCCCGCCCCAGCGCATGCCCAGCACCAGGAAGAGCCCGCCGAGACCGATGCCCACGACCAGCGCGAGCCAGCCCCACACCGCGTCGCCCGTCAGGACGTTCGTGAGCGCCAGGCCCGCCGCGGGCAGGGACAGCGCGAGGAGCACGAGCATCGTGATCATCTGCGCGAACATGGTCGCCATCGCGGCACCCTGGGGCGACTTGAAGGGGCTGTCCCCCGGCTTGGGCACCGGGTAGAGGAGCCGCGCCGAGACCACGCTCGACACCCCGAGCCCCGTCGCGAGCACGCCCAGGCTCAGCCCGACCGTGGCGACCAGAAGGTCCCAGCGTCCCGTGAACGCGACCGAGACGACCGCGAAGATCGTCACGACCGGAACGCCCAGCACCGCGGCCGCGACCACGCGTCCCGCACGGTCCGCGAAGCCCGTGACGCCGGACGAGAGCTGCGTCCAGAACGCCGTGTGGTCGTAGGCGATGTCCGCCGAGATCGCGAACCCGAACGTGAACGCCGTGAGCGGCCCGAGCACGAGCATGAGCTCGCGGAACCCGTCGCCGCCGTCGATCCCCATGCTCGACCCGACGAACCAGAGCAGGACCGGGAGCAGCGGGACGACCGCGATCGACCCCGAGTAGCGCGGGTCGCGGAACCAGTACGTCAGGCAGCGCGCCGCGACGGCCCCGACCGGGGTCGCCGGGAAGCGGTCGAACCAGCCCAGGCCCTTGGACTTGCCCGCGCTCGCGCCGCCGCGCGGGGCGACGAGCGCCTTGGCGAGCGCGCGGTCCCACACGACCCACGCCAGCGCGACCACGACCACGGCGATCGCGAGCCGGGCGAGCGCGAGTCCCCAGGCGCCGTCCGCGACCGCGGACGCGACGGCCCACGGTGCTCCGAAAGGCGTCCAGCCCAGGACGTCCGCGATGACCGGCAGGACGTCCTGGCCGCGGGCGATCGCCGCGGTCGCCCAGCCGATGATCGGGCCGGCGAGCATGAGCGGCACGAACGCCGCGATCGACAGGACCTCGCGGTAGCGGCGCGAGTCGAGCAGCGGCGCGAGCGCCGTCGTGGTCGCGCGCGACCCCACGACGCACATCGCGACCGCGAGCAGCCCGCCCACGACCGCGGCGAGGGCCGCGACGGGAGAGCGCCACCACGCGAGCGTGGTGCCGAGCGAGACCAGGAGCGTCACGACGCCCGGGATCCCGACGAGCCCTGCGACCGCGAGGCCCGCCAGGAGCTGGCGCTGGGGCACCGCGAACGTCACGAAGCGCTGCGGGTCGAGCGTGGCGTCCACGCCGAACGCGAACAGCGGCACGACCCACCACGCGATGACCACGACCGAGCCGACGATCGTCACGATCTGCCCCGCGGTCTCCGGGGCCGTGGTGCCCAGGACCGCGAGCCCGATCAGCGCCATGGTCGCGATGCCGAGCCCGTAGAGGATGCCGAGGGCCAGCCCGATGGTCTGCCACACGCTCTTCTTGAGCGTGTTGCGCATGAGCGTGAGCTTGAGCCTTACGAGGTGCGCAACCACGACAGCCCCTCCGTGGTGTGACGGCCGCCGACGAGGTCGACGAAGCGGTCCTCGAGGCTCTGGCCCGCACGGACCTCGTCCACGGTGCCCGCCGCGAGCACGTGCCCGCCCGCGATGACCGCGACGTGGTCGCACATGCGCTGGACCAGGTCCATGACGTGCGAGGACACGATCACGGTGCCGCCGCTCGCGACGTACCCGTTGAGGATCTCGCGGATGTTGGCCGCGGAGACCGGGTCGACGGCCTCGAACGGCTCGTCGAGCACGAGCAGGCTCGGCGCGTGGATGAGGGCCGAGGCGAGCGCGATCTTCTTGGTCATGCCCGCCGAGTAGTCGACGACGAACGTGTTCGCGTCGGCCGCCAGGCCCAGGGCCTCGAGCAGGTCCGCGGTGCGCTCGGCGACCGTCTGCCGGTCCATGCCGCGCAGCAGGCCCGCGTACGTGATCAGCTGGGCGCCCGTGAGGCGGTCGAACAGGCGCACGCCGTCGGGCAGGATGCCGAGCATGCGCTTGCCCTCGAGCGGGTTGGCCCACAGGTCCAGGCCGTGCACGTGGACCGTGCCGAAGTCGGGGCGCAGCAGACCCGTGGCCATGGACAGCGCGGTCGTCTTGCCCGCGCCGTTGGGGCCGACGAGCCCGTAGAAGGATCCCGCCGGGACGTCGAGGTCGATCCCGGCCACGGCGATCTTCTCGCCGAACTTCTTCCACAGACCGCGCACCGAGAGCGCGGGGGCCGCGGGCCCCTGCGTCGACGGGGCCGGGGGCGCTGCGGGGGCGAGCACGGGGGCGGTCTCTGCCGGTGCGGTCGGCGCCTCGGGTGCGCCGGGGGTCGTGGGTGGGAACTGGTCGCGGGGCTCAGGGTCGTGGGCCATACGGACAAACGTAGCGGAGCAGGGCCGCTGCTCCCCCTGTGAAATGTCACGTCTTTCGAGGTGGGAGGTTCGCCCGCACGCCCGACGGCGTCGCTCACCCGTCCTGTCGGTGGCACCTGGCAGAGTGCGGGCATGGACAACGCCTTGCCGTGGTTGATGCTCGTCGTCGGGCTCCTCGTGGGTGCCCTCCTGGGGTGGTTCGCGCGGCGGTCCGCACCGGACTCGGGGCGCGAGGAGATCGGCAGGCTCACGGGCCTGCTGTCCCAGGCGCAGCAGGAGGCCGCGCGCGGCGCGGGGCTCGCCGAGCGCCTCGCGGCCGAGCGCGAGGGGTTCGAGCGACAGCTCCGCACCGAGCGCGAGGGGTTCGGACGTCACCTCGCGGGCGTCGAGCGCGCAGCGGACGAACGGTTCGACATCGAGCGCGCCAACCACGAGCGAGCCATCGAGGAGCTGCGCGCGGGCTCCGAGAAGAGGCTCGGCGAGATCCGCGGCGACCAGGCGCGCCTCGAGGCGCAGTTCGAGGTCCTGGCCCGCAAGGCCCTCGCGACCAGCAGCGAGCAGTTCCTCACCCAGGCCGAGGAGCGCTTCAAGCGCAGCCAGCAGGTCGGCGAGTCCGAGCTGGCCAAGCGCGAGCAGGCCGTCCAGCAGCTCGTCGAGCCGCTGAGCAAGGCCCTCGACCAGGTCAAGGCCGAGGTCACGGCCGCCGAGCAGGCCCGCCGGGAGGCGCACGGCACGCTCACCGAGCAGGTGCGCAGCATGCGCCTCGACTCGGAGGCCCTGCGCTCGGAGACGGCCCAGCTCGTCACAGCCCTGCGATCCTCGCAGGTGCGCGGGGCCTGGGGCGAGCTCCAGCTGCGCCGCGTGGTCGAGGCCGCGGGCATGATCCCCCACGTCGACTTCATGGAGCAGGACCAGGTCAGCACCGACGACGGCGCGCTGCGCCCTGACATGGTGATCAGGCTCGCGGGCGGGAAGAACGTCGTCGTGGACGCCAAGGTCGCGTTCCTCGGCTACCTCGACGCCCAGCAGACCGCCGACCCCAGGGTGCGCGCCGAACGCCTGGCCGCGCACGCGCGCCACTTCCGCAAGCACATCGACGACCTGGCGGGCAAGAGGTACTGGGACCAGTTCAGCCCCGCGCCCGAGTTCGTGGTCATGTTCGTGCCCGCCGAGTCGTTCCTGTCGGCCGCGGTCGAGCAGGACCCCTCGATCCTCGAGTACGCGGTCGCCAAGAACGTCATCATCGCGGCCCCCATGACCATGATCGCGCTGCTGCGGACCGTCGCGTACGCGTGGCGCCAGGACGCCCTCGCGGCCAACGCCCAGCAGGTGCTGACGCTCGGCAAGGAGCTGCACGGGCGCCTCGCCGTCATGGGCAGCCACCTGGCCAAGCTGGGGAGGTCCATCCAGGGCGCCGCCGAGTCGTACAACAAGACCGTCGCCTCGCTCGAGACCCGCGTCCTCGTGAGCGCCCGCCGCTTCGCCGACCTCAACGTCGTCGACGAGGACCTCGAGACCCCCGCCCCGGCGAACCCGCAGCTCAGCGCCGTGAGCGCACCCGAGCTCCTCGCCTCGGTCAACGAGTCGGTCGTCGCGCTCGACGAGATCGGGAGCGCCTCGGGTGCGGGTGCGGACCCCGGCTCACGCGGCGACGGCAGTGACGGTGTGCTCGACGCGGGCATGCTCGGGACCATCAACGGCCCCGGACGGCACGAGCGCGACCGCGGGGCCGACGCGTCCTGACGCACAGCACGGTCGGGGGGCTCGCCGCGAGGTGAGCGCCGTCGTCGGGCCGGACGACGAAGGCCCGCCCCCAGCAGGGGGG
>NZ_JBHXBO010000295.1:0-4346 GCF_042726775.1 Oerskovia sp. NPDC060287 | reverse complement strand
CGCCCGCGGGTGCGCCGCCGTCGGGCTGCGTGGGGTCTTCCCGGGCCACGGGCCCGGCCGTGAGGCCGTGGCCGCAGGCTCAGCGGGCCTGGAGCATCTCCGCGACCTGGAAGGCCATCTCGAGCGACTGCTGGTGGTTCAGGCGCGGGTCCACGAGCGTCTCGTAGCGCAGGGCCAGGCCGGCGTCGTCGATCTCCTCGCTACCGCCCAGCACCTCGGTCACGTCGTCGCCCGTGAGCTCGACGTGCAGGCCACCAGGCACCGTGCCGAGCGCACGGTGGACCTCGAAGAAGCCACGGACCTCGTCCAGGACGTCCTCGAGGCGACGGGTCTTGTACCCGCTGTCCGAGGTGATGGTGTTCCCGTGCATGGGGTCCGTGACCCACGTGACGGGGGCGCCGGACTCGCGCACGGCCTCGACGAGCGCTGGCAGCGCGTCGCGGATCCGTCCCGCTCCCATGCGCGTGATGAACGTCAGGCGGCCCGGGATCGCGTCCGGGTTGAGCTTGTCGATCAGGCGCAGCGCGTCGTCGGGGGCCGTGGTCGGGCCGAGCTTGACGCCGATCGGGTTCGCCACGCGCGACAGGAAGTCGACGTGCGCGCCGTCGAGCTGGCGCGTGCGCTCACCGATCCACAGGAAGTGCCCCGAGGTGTCGTAGGCGTTGCCCGAGCGCGAGTCGATGCGCGTGAGCGACCGCTCGTAGTCGAGGATGAGCGCCTCGTGGCTCACGAAGAACTCCACGGTGCGCAGCGCGTCGAAGTCGACCCCGCACGCCTTCATGAAACGGATCGCGCGGTCGATCTCCGCGGCCGTGCTCTCGTAGCGCGCGTACGCGGGGTTGCGCATGAAACCGCGGTTCCACTCGTGCACCTGGCGCAGGTCCGCGAACCCGCCGCCCGTGAAGGCCCGGACCACGTTGAGCGTCGCCGACGAGATCCGGTACGCCTGCATGAGCCGCTCGGGGTCCGGGACGCGGTCCTCGGGCGTGAAGGCGTGCCCGTTGACCATGTCGCCGCGGTACGCGGGCAGCGTGACGCCCTCGCGCGTCTCGTCGTTCGAGCTGCGCGGCTTGGCGTACTGCCCCGCGAGCCGGCCCATCTTCACGATGGGCATGCTCGCGCCGTGCGTCAGGATCACGGCCATCTGCAGGATGGTGCGGACCTTGTTGCGGATGCGCAGGGCGTTCGCGTCCGCGAACGTCTCGGCGCAGTCACCGCCCTGCAGGAGGAAGGCCTCGCCCCGGCCCGCGGCGGCGAGCCGCGAGCGCAGGGTGTCGGCTTCCGAGGGGACCACGAGCGGCGCGGAGGCCGCGAGCCGCGCGGACACGTCCGCGAGGGCCGCGGCGTCGGGCCACGTGGGTTGCTGCTGCGCGACGAGGGAACGGAACGCGTCCAGCCCCTGGGTGATCTCCGCGCCGGTCGTGGTCGCCATCAGCGGGTCAGTGCGCCGTCGGGGCGGCGGGGACGAGCGGCTGGCCGATCTCGCCCAGCAGGTCGCCGAACCACGGCTGCGAGACGTCGAACGCCTTGCCGCCCGCGATGCGCGGGAACTCGATCGCGCGCAGGCGGTCGCCGTTCTCCTCGTCGTGACCGATCACGCCCGACTCGCCCTTGAACGCGCAGTCCACGGCGAGGTCCGTCATGGACTTGATGAGGCGCAGGTCCTCGGCGTTCGCGGCCGCGGCGCGCGAGTAGTAGCCCGACTTCTGGACCATGGTCTTCTCGGCGCCGAGCTTCTCCGCGAACTGCTTGGCGAACCAGGCACCCGGGTTGATCGTGTCGAGCTTGACGTGGCCGAAGGGGTCGCGCTCGACCGTCTCGCCCGACGCCTCGAGCTGCGCGACGATCTCGTTCATGCCCGCGCCCTCGGACAGGAAGATGTTGACGTTGCCGACCTCGTCCATGACGGTGCGCAGGCGCGCTGCCTCGGCCTCGATGTCGAGCGCGAGCTCGGGGACGAACACCGCGTGGATGTCCCACCGCTCCTTGGTCAGGCCGATGCCCGGGACCCACTCCTGCGTGTCGAGCCACTTGCGGTACTCGGCGGCCGAGGCGGCGGTCAGCCAGCCGCAGTGACGCCCCATGACCTCGTGCACGATCAGCATGCGCGGGCCCGAGCGGTGCTCGCCGATGATGTTGCGCGCGAAGCCCGCAGCCTCCTCGGCGGCGGTCCATGCGCCGAGCGACTGACGGATCGGGATCACGTCGTTGTCGATCGTCTTGGGCAGGCCCACGACCGTCAGCTCGTAGTCGTTCTCGTGCAGGTAGGCCGCGAGGTCCGCCGCGGTCGTGTTGGTGTCGTCGCCACCGATGGTGTGCAGGACGTCGACGCCGTCGGCCTTGAGCTGCTCCGCGGCGACCTGCAGCGGGTCCTGGCCCTCCTGGACCAGACCGCGCTTGACGCAGTCCTTCGCGTTCGTGAGCTTGACGCGCGAGTTGCCGATCGGCGAGCCGCCGAAGCGGTGCAGGATGCCCGCGTTCTTGCGGGTCTCCTCGTCGACGACGATCTTGTTGCCGGTCAGCAGGCCGTGGTAGCCGTGCTGGTAGGCGATGATCTCGACCTCGGGGGCGAGCTCGGTGTAGCGCTCGATCAGACCGCCCACGGCGGAGGACAGGCACGGGGCGAAACCACCGGCCGTCAGGAGAGCGACGCGACGAACCTGCCGACGATCAGACATAGCAAAGGAGCCTCTCGTTGAAGGATGCCGCCGTGCCTGCGTCGATCGACGCCGGGGATCCCCCGGGGCAGCGGGACGGCCTGCTCCCTCAGTCTACTGACGGCGCGGGGTCCTCCTGCGGCGGTTCCGGAACCTGGACGTCCGGGACCGGCCTTCCGCCCGGGGCCGCGGGCGAGGCGGGAGGTGTGGTAGCGGCGGGTCCGGCCGCGAGGCGCGCCTTGGCCGTCGCGGCGTAGATGTCCACGTACTCCTGGCCCGAGAGGCTCATGATCGCGTACATGATCTCGTCCGCGACGGCACGCAGGATGAAGCGGTCGTTCTCCATGCCCTTGTAGCGGCTGAAGTCGAGCGGCTCGCCGATCACGATCCCGATCCGCATGGGCTTGGGGATGACCTTGCCGATGGGCTGGGCGATGTTGGTGCCGATCATCGCGACGGGGACCACGGGCGCGCCGGACTCGAGAGCGAGGCGGGCCACGCCGGTCTTGCCGCGGTAGAGGCGCCCGTCGGGGCTGCGCGTGCCCTCGGGGTAGATGCCGAACAGCTCGCCGTCACCCAGGACCCGCAGCCCCGTGGTGAGCGCGGCCTCGCTGGCCTTGCCGCCCGCACGGTCGACGGGGATGGTGCCCACGCCGCGCATGAACCCGGCCGTCAGGCGCCCTTTGATTCCCTTGCCCGTGAAGTAGTCGGACTTGCCGAGGAACTGGACCTTGCGGTTCAGCACGAGGGGCAGGATGAAGGAGTCGATGACCGCGAGGTGGTTGCTCGCGAGGATCGCTCCGCCCTCGTCGGGGACGTTGTCGACGCCGCGCGTCCACGGACGGTACAGCAGCCGGAGCAGGGGGCCGACCAACACCTGCTTCATGAACCAGTAGAACAACGTTCCTCCTTGGAGCACCCCGCGAACACGGGCTGCGGTTCCGACTCTAGAGTGAACCCCATGGCCGCACCGAATGCAGGACCGCAGGACGAGAACGACGGGAAGGACGACGCGATCGAGCCGACCGACGACCAGCCGACCACGCCGCAGGACGACCTCCCCGACGTCGAGGCCCGCTGGGCCGACATCGTGGCCGACCTCTCGGACGTCTCGGCCGCTGCGGAGTCGGCCGTCGCGGAGGCGGGACCCGGCCCGTCCGCGCCCGACGCCCGCCCCTCGGCGCCCCGCGACCTCCACGAGACCTTCCCGGTCGCGCCCTGGGTGCAGGGGCCCGGCCCCCGGGACTGGCCGACCACGCCCGAGGTCGAGGACCTCGAGGAGGCCGAGAGCCACTTCACTCCCCCGGACCCGGACATCGGCATGGGCCGGGACCCGCTGCTGACCATGGCCTGGGGTCTGGTCGCGGGCATCCCGATCCTGCTGCTCGTCGGGATGGTCGTGCTCCGGCCGTTCCCGACGATCGCGGCCCAGGTCGCAGGCGGCCTGTTCCTGGTCGGGCTCGCGGTGCTCGTGTGGCGCATGCCCCACCGCCGCGAGGACGACCACGCGGGGCCGGGCGCCGTCGTCTGACGGTCGCCGTCCGGTGCCCGTCCTGGGGCGTCCGGGCGGCACCGTGGGACGGCTTCCCGTGCCCGACGGCGCCACGCCCCTCGGCGTGCGTCGCGCCCCGGGCGGGACGTCGGACCGCGCAGCAGGACGGGCCCGGCCCGAGGGGGGGGGGAGCGGGG
>NZ_JBHXBO010000294.1:0-4366 GCF_042726775.1 Oerskovia sp. NPDC060287 | reverse complement strand
GGTCTCGGGACCTCTACCCCGACGCCGGACCTCTCCCTCAGCGCTGCGGAGCGGAGAGGTAGACCTGCATGCTGAGGGGCTCGAGCAGGACGGGCTGCGCGCCGGTCCTGCCAGCGGGGTCCTGGTCGGCGGAGGCGCCCTCGGCGCCCTCGGTGCCTTCGCCCCCGTGCTCGCCCTCGGTGGGGTGCTCCCAGTCGGAGTCCCACGCGAGCTCCCAGGCGCAGCCCGCAGCCCCGCCGCGCCCCGGCACCTCGGCGAGCGTGACCTCGACCGTGTCGAGCGCACCGTTGACCACGACGAGCACGTCCCGGTCGCCCTCGTCCGGGCCCGTGCGCAGCATCTGCAGGACCCGGAAGCCGGGGTCGTGCCAGGCGTCGTGGTCGAGAGGACGCCCGGCGGAGTCGAACCACGCGAGGTCCGGGACAGCGTCCTCGGCGGCATGACGCGGCCTGCCGTGGAAGAACGCGTCGCTGCGCAGCGCGGCGTGCTCGCGGCGCAGGGCGAGCAGGTGCGTCGTGGTCGCGAGCAGGTCCTTGCGCCACGGCGACAGGTCCCAGCTCACCCAGGACAGCGGCCCGTCCTGGCAGTAGGCGTTGTTGTTGCCCCGCTGCGTGCGGCCCATCTCGTCGCCCGCCGTGAGCATGGGGGTGCCCGCGGCCAGGATCTGCGTGGCCATGAGGTTGCGGATCGAGCGTCGCCGCAGGGGAGCGATCACGAGCCCGGGCTCGAACCCCCCGTGCTCGAGCACGGCCTCCTCGTCCTCGAGCCGTCCCTCGATGCCGTGGTTCCAGGACCGGTTGTCGTCGCTGCCGTCCCGGTTGCCCTCGCCGTTGGCCTCGTTGTGCTTGTGCTCGTAGGCGACGAGGTCGGCGAGCGTGAAGCCGTCGTGGGCCGTCACGAAGTTGATCGACGCGACCGGTCCGCGCATGAGCGGCGGGTCGCTGTGCCCGAACAGGTCGGCCGACCCGGCCAGGCGGGTCGCGAGCTCGCGCACGCCCTGGCCCTGGCGCCCGTGCGAGGCCTCACGGGGGTCGGCGAGCCAGAACTGGCGCACGGCGCCGCGGAAGCGGTCGTTCCACTCGGCCATCGGGGCGGGGAACTGCCCGGTTCGCCACCCGCCGGGGCCTACGTCCCACGGTTCGGCGATGAGCTTGAGCCCGTTCAGCACGGGGTCGGTCTGGAGCGCGACGAGGAACGGGTGGTCGGGGTCGAACCCGCTCGGCCCGCGACCGAGGGTCACTGCGAGGTCGAACCGGAAGCCGTCGACCCCGATCTCCTGGGCCCAGTAGCGCAGCGAGTCGAGCGTCGCCTGGACCACGCGGGCGCGCCGGAAGTCGAGGCTGTTGCCCGTCCCGGTGACGTCGGCCAGCCGGGCCGGGGTCGCGCCGTCGTGCAGGTAGTGCACGGGGTTGTCGAGGCCGCGCCACGACAGGTGGGGCCCGTCGACCCCGCCCTCGCACGTGTGGTTGTGGACCACGTCGAGCACGACCTCGATCCCGGCCTCGTGCAGCAGGTGGACCATGCCGCGGACCTCGTCGACCACGGCGCCCGGCCCGGCCTCCTGCGCGGCTCGCGTCGCGTACGGCGCGTGCGGGGCGAAGAACCCGGCCGTCGAGTAGCCCCAGTAGTTGGTCAGGCCCTTGGCCACGAGGTGCGGCTCCGACAGGAACGCGTGGATCGGCAGGAGCTCGATCGTCGTGACACCCAGGTCCCGGAGGTGCGCGATCGTGGCCGGGTGAGCGAGCCCCGCGTAGGTGCCGCGCAGCGGCTCGGGCACGGCCTCGAGCTGCATGGTCAGGCCGCGCACGTGCGCCTCGTACAGCACTGTGTCGGCCCACGGGACCTGCGGCCGGCGCACGGGCGGGTGGTTCGTGCGCGGGGCCACGACGACCGAGTGCGGCACGTGGGCCGCGGAGTCGCGCGGGTCGGCCGGACCGCCCGGGTCGCCGAGGAGCGCTCCCGAGGCGTCGCGCTCGGTCACGTGCCCGCGCGTCGAGGGGTCCTCGTCGAGCTCGCCCACGAGCCCGCGCGCGTACGGGTCGAGGAGCAGCTTCGCGGGGTTGTACCGGAGACCTGCGGCGGGATCCCAGGGACCGTGGGCGCGGAAGCCGTAGCGCTGCCCCTCGCGCACGCCGGGCACACGACCGTGCCAGACACCGTAGCTCGGCCCGTCGAGCGCGACGCGCCGCTCGTGGATCTCACCGTCGGGGGAGACGTCGAGCAGGCAGAGGTCGACGGCGCTCGCGTGCGACGCGAGCACGGCGACGTCGACGCCGTCTCCTGCGAGGTGCACGCCGAGCGGCGGGACCGGGCCGTGCGAGGGGCGGGGGCGGGGGGTGGGGGCAAGCGCTTGCACCCCTCCATTGTGCGGCCCGGTCGTGGACGGTTCGTGCTCACCACGTGGTCGTGCGCAAGATCTCACCCGGCGCCGGCGCGCTGCCCGGTAGGGTTTCGACTGTGCCGCGTCCTCGCGAGGGGACCTGGCGTGCGGGTTCGTCCCGGGTCCACCGTCGCCCACCCACGGAGCTCATCACGATGAGGATCGTCGTCGCCGTCAAGTATGTTCCCGATATCCACGCCGACCGTCGATTCGACGAGGGCCGCGTCGTGCGCTCGTCGGAGGAGGGGACGCTCAACGAGCTCGACGAGAACGCGATCGAGGCCGCCCTGAAGATCGTCGAGTCGCTGCCCGAGGACGAGCAGTCGTCCTCCGAGGTCGTCGTCCTGACCATGGCCGGCCCCGAGTCCGACACCGCGATCCGCAAGGCGTACCAGATGGGCGTCGGACGCGGGGTGCGCGTGAGCGACGAGGCGCTCGCGGGCTCGGACTACTTCGGCACCGTCAGCACGCTGGCCGCCGCGATCCGCAAGCTCGAGGAGGAGGGCCCGGTCGACCTGGTCGTCACGGGCATGGCCGCGCTCGACGGGCTGGGGTCCGTCGTCCCGGTGCTGCTCGCGGCCGAGCTCGACCTGCCGCAGCTCACGCTCGCGGGCAAGCTCGAGGTCGACGCCGACGCACGGACCGCTCAGGTCACGCGCGAGCTCGACGACGCCCTCGAGGTGCTCTCGGCACCGCTGCCCGCGGTGGTCTCGGTGACGGACCACGCGAACTGGCCGCGCTTCCCGAACTTCAAGCTCATCATGGCCGCGCGCACCCAGCCCATCGAGGTCTGGAGCCTCGCGGACCTGGGCATCGACCCCGCCACGGTGGGCGACGCCGGTGCGCGCACGCACATCCTCAGCGCCACGCCGCGCCCGCCGCGCCCCGAGGTCGAGGTCGTCGTCGACAAGGGCGAGGGCGGCCGTGCACTGGCCGAGTTCCTCATCCGCAACGAGCTGGTCTGAGAGGGAACACCGTGACCACCAACGTCCTCGTCCTGCTCGACTCCCCGGAGACGCAGCTGCGCTCCGCGGCCCTCGAGCTCCTCACCATCGCCCGCAGCCTCGGGCGACCCAAGGCGGTGACGCTCGGCAGCCCGAGCGTCACGACGCTCGCCCAGCTCGGCGCCTACGGCGTCGACACGGTCCTCCAGGCCGAGCTGCCCACGTCCCTGAGCCCCGGCGCCGAGCACCTGACGGC
Organism: Oerskovia sp. NPDC060287; assembly: GCF_042726775.1. NCBI lineage: Bacteria > Bacillati > Actinomycetota > Actinomycetes > Micrococcales > Cellulomonadaceae > Oerskovia > Oerskovia sp. NPDC060287. Next base: position 786 of record NZ_JBHXBO010000294.1, on the reverse strand, counting down.
CGTCGTCTCGCAGACGCTCGCGACCGCGGTGCGCCGCGCGAACGCCGACGTCGTGCTGCTCTCGGCGACCTTCCCCAACAAGGAAGCCGCCGCGCGCCTCGCGTACGAGCTCGGTGCGGGCCTCGTGATCGACGCGGCCGCGGTCCGTGCCGAGGACGGCAAGGCGGTGGGCTACAAGCGGGTCTTCGCCGGCTCGTGGGACACCGCGTGCGAGGTCTCGACGGACGTCGCGGTCTTCACGGTCCGCGCCAACTCGGTCGTGCCGGAGCCTGCCGAGTCCTCGGTCGCGACCGAGGTCATCGGCTTCCCCGTCGAGGTCCCGGCCTCGGCCACGCGGATCACGGTCGTCTCGCGCGAGGAGAAGCCGGTCGTCGAGGGTGGGCGCCCGAGCCTGGCCGAGGCCGCGGCGGTCGTGGCCGGCGGGCGCGGCACCGACGGTGACTTCGCACCGATCGAGGAGCTCGCGGACGCGCTCGGCGCGGCCGTGGGGGCGACCCGCGACGCGGTCTACGAGGGCTGGTTCGACACGTTCATCGGCCAGACCGGCGTGACGATCGCGCCGCGCCTGTACATCGGTGCGGGCATCTCGGGGGCTCCGCACCACCGTGGTGGCATGCAGGCCTCGCAGGTCATCGTCGCGGTCAACAACGACTCCGACTGCCCGCTGTTCGAGATCGCGGACTTCGCGGTCGTCGGTGACCTCGCCGAGGTGCTGCCGCAGGCGGCGAAGGTCATCCGCGAGCACAAGGGCTGACCACCCGCACGAACGACGCACGCCCCGGCAGG
>NZ_JBHXBO010000293.1:0-4379 GCF_042726775.1 Oerskovia sp. NPDC060287 | reverse complement strand
GTCCTGGCCCGCCTGCTGATCCAGGCGGGCTCCGGACGGGCCCTCGTGATGCTCCCGCCGCCACGTTCTCCAGCGCGTCGACGGGACGGACGTCACCTCAGCAGGCGCCGAGGTTCTTCCACACGCCCCACTGGCCGCTCGTGCCCGGGTTCTCGCCCGTGGTCCACCACTTGGCCTCGTACCTCGTGTTGTCGTACGAGACCCGGGCGCCGCCCGTGTAGACCGACCCCGCCGACCAGGCCGGGTCCGTGCACGTGCCGTTGCCGGTCGTGCCGCCGGTGCTTCCGGTCGGGTCGCCGCCCGTCGGGTTGCCGCCGGTGGGGTCGCCTCCCGTGGGGTTGCCCGTGGGGTCGCCGCCGACCGTGATGTCGACGCAGTTGTAGAACGCGTTGACGGTGTTGGACACGTTCCACCGGGCGAGCACCGTGTGGTTGCCCGCAGGCAGGTTCGTCAGGGTGTGCGAGATGTTGCTCGGAGGCTGCGCACCGCCCTGGCTGAACGTCTGGTGGAGCTTGCCGTCGACGAAGTACTCCCACGTGCTCGTGTTGTGGGCCGCCGTGAGCTTCCACTGGAACGTCACCGTCGAGCCGACGCTCTTGCGGGGCCAGGCCTTGCTGTTGTCGTCGAGGACGGTGAACCCGCTGCCGCCCGAGCACTGCATCGACCCCTTGGGTGCCTCGACGCTCTGCGGCTCGTACTGCACCCCTCCGCAGCTGAAGGACACCGCGCCCGTCGCGCAGTTGTCCTGACGGCTGGGCGGGGACGTGATCCACCCGTGCGCCGAGGCGCTGGGTGCCACGACGATCGGGGCCGCGATCGCGGCCACCCCGAGGACGGCGGCGATCATCGCCGCGCGTAGTCGTCTCATGTTTCTCTTCTCGCTCTCCATGGAAGTCGGTAGGCCCCATTGCCGGGCGACCTACTCATGTCGAATCGGACATCTTCGACGCTAAGGAAAGGAACAGGCAGGCACAATCCGGTAAAGCACGTAGGGGGTCCTACGTATCGGGCGCACAAAGAAGTGGTGCCGTGCCAGGAATTCTCCTGGCACGGCGCCATCTCTCTGCGCGTCGTGCGCGGTACCTCACGCCCTCACGCCCTCACGCCCTCACGCCCTCACGGGCGCATCGAGCGTCAGCAGGCGCCGAGGCTCTTCCACGGACCCCACTGCGCGCCCGCGCTGGGCGCCTCGCCCTTGGTCCACCACTTGGCCTCGTAGACCTGGCCGTCGAGCGACACCTTGGTGCCGCCCGTGTAGACGGCGTTGGTGTCCCAGGCCGCGTCGGCGCACTGGCCGGGCGTGCCGCCCGTGGTGCCGCCGGTCGTCCCGCCGGTCGTGCCGGTCTCGCCGCCGGTGGTACCACCGGTCTCGCCGCCCGTCGTGCCCCCCGTGGTGCCGCCACCCTCGACCGTGATGTCGATGCAGTTGTAGAACGAGTTGACCGTGTCGGCCACGTTCCAGCGCGCGAGGATCGTGTGGTTGCCGGCAGGCAGGTTCGTCAGGGTGTGCGAGATGTCCTTGGGCGGCTGCGCGCCACCCTGGTCGTACGTCTGGTGCAGCTTGCCGTCGACGAAGTACTCCCAGGTGCTCGTCGCGTGGTTCGCGGTGAGCTTCCACTGGATCTTGACCGACGAGCCGACCGTCGTGCGCGGCCAGGGCTTGCTGTTGTCGTCGAGGATCGTGTAGCTGCTGCCGCCGCTGCAGGTCGTGCCGCCGTGCGGGGCCTCGACGCTCTGCGGCTCATACTTCAGGGTGCCGCAGTCGAAGGACACGGCGCCGGTCGCGCAGTTGTCCTGACGGCTCGGCGGGGACGTGACCCAGCCGTGGGCAGAGGCGGCGGGCGCCAGCACCACGGGGGCGACGATGGCGGTCGCGCCGAGAACGGCGGTGATGAACGCCGCGCGAAGTCGTCTCATGTGCATCTCGCTTTCATTGTGGTGGACGGCGAGACGCAGAGCCTCGGTCCACCTCGACCAGAACGCTGCGACGGTAGGTCAGCGGTCGTCGCGTCTTCAAATGATCGACAGGGGTAGGGGAAATCACGTAGTCGCACCGTCGTAGTGGGTGGAACGGCTACCTGGTGCGGATCGGGAGCGAGGATTCCGGGGGCGTGCGACGCCCGTGAGATCGTTTCGACGATCAATCGTGTGGAGAACACCTAGATGACCGGAACGTCCGATCTTGGAGAAGACGGCGCGCCGGCAGGTCGGCGGGACCGGGTCTCCGGCGTGACGCCACGGCCGCGGGAGAGGTCTGCCGGCCGCCTCGGGCGAGCGCCGCCGTCGGGCAGGGGACGAAAGTCCCTGACCCCAGGGACCGTCGTCCGTGGCCCGGGGAGGCGCGCAGCCGGGAGGCTGGGAGCATGCCGAACCGTGGAGAGAACCTGACTGCTGCCGTCGTGTACGAGTCGATGTTCGGGAACTGTGAGAAGGTCGCCCGCCAGATCGCCGCCGGCATGGCCACGGGCGTTCCCGTCAAGGTCGTCGACGTCGCGGACGCCGTGGCGGACCCCTCGCTCCTCGACGACGTCGACCTCGTGGTCGCGGGCGGTCCGACGCACTCCATGTCGATGAGCCGGCCGGGGACCCGGGCCGAGGCCGTCCAGCGCTCGGGCGGCACGGTGCCCGCCCGCAACGTCGGGCTGCGCGAGTGGTGCGTCGCGCTGCCCGAGCACTCCGAGGGGGCCGGCCCGCGCTGGGTCACGACGTTCGACACCCGCACGGCCCTGGGGCGTGCGATCCCGAGCTCGGCGTCACGCGCCGCGGCCCGGATCATCACGCGCAAGGGGTACGAGATGCTCGTCCCGCTCCGCTCGTTCCTCGTCGAGGACGCTGCGGGGCCGCTGGTCGACGGGCACATGGAGCAGGCCTACGTCTGGGGCGAGTCGATCGCCGCGGCGTTGCGCGCGAAGGCGCCGCTCACGGTCTGAGACCGTGGGTGCAGGCCGGCCCCACCAGCAGCCGAGCCCGGCCGGGGAAGACGGGCTCAGCCGCTGGTGGGGCCGTCGTGCTGCTGGAGCAGGCCCGTGACGACGTCGAGGATCACGGAGTCCTCCATGCCGAGCGCGCGGCCGCGGGCGACCAGCTCGGTCGCGAGCGCGGCGAAGGACTGCTGGTCGGCCTCCGAGGTGCGGTGCTCGGGCACGGCGACCACGGTTCCCGTGCGGCGCCGGGAGACGACGGCGCCTGCCGCCTCGAGCTCGCGGTAGGCCCGCTGGACCGTCCCGACCGAGATCCCCAGGTCGCGCGCGAGGTCGCGGGACGAGGGCAGGCGGTCGCCCGGGCTCAGCGCCCCCAGGGACACCAGCGCGGTGACCTGGCTGCGGATCTGCTCGTAGACGGGGACGGGGCCTTCGAGGTCGACCGTGAGGGTCTTCATGCGGCGGACGGCAGGGGCGCCGCGGGGGCGGCAGGTGCAGGGTGGCGGGCGAGCACCGAGAGCCCTGCGACGACCGACGTGATCCCGATCGCGGTCGCGACCGCGAACGCGACGAACGCGGCCGGGCTGCGGTCCGCGGAGAAGAGTGCGAGCGACGCGAGCAGCATGACCGCGGCCGTGCCCAGCCCGATGAGCAGCTGCACGCCCGCCAGCACGTGCGCTGCGCTGAGGCGGCGCAGCGCGTCGTCCTCGGCGGGGGTCGCGCCGCTCACGACCGCACGGCGAGAGACGAGCTTGAGGACTCCCAGGGTCGCGAGGGTCACGACGGCCAGGGCGACGAGGAGCGGAACCCCGTAGGGCCAGCCCGGGTAGGGGCCCGAGCTCCCGGTCGACCAGCCGTCGGGGGAGACCTGGATCGGGGCGTCGACGGCGCGCCCGCCCTCGCCTGCGGTCAGGCCGAACACCACGAGCCCGACGGCGGAGATCGCCACGGTCACGAGGAAGAGGGTCAGGCGCCACTCGCCCAGGGAGCGGACGCTCCGTCGGGCGAGCGCCGCGGTCCGCACCGCACCCTGGGTGCGGGGCCAGGTCAGCTCGCCCACGGCGCGGACGGCGAGGAGCAGCACGGCCGTGGCGGGCGGCGCGACGGCGAGCAGCAGACCGGGGGTGTGCGTGCTGCTCGTGAGGTCCGCGGCGCCGGCAGGAGAGAGGGCGTAGGCGAGCACGAGCAGCGCGAGCAGGCCCGCGACGGCCGAGGTCGTCCGCTCGTGGGTCAGGGCGGCGTCGAGGACCTTGCGGGTCGGGTGCCGACGGGAGCGGACCGAACCGGCCAGGATCAGCACCGCGGCCGAGACGGCGCAGAGCGCAGCCAGGGCGGCGACGGGCGGACCGAACATGGGCACTCCTCCGGATGGACCAATGAATCATAGTATTGACTCATTGGTGCCCGGGTGTCCAGCCCGCTCCTCGCCGTCGCGGGGTGCGCCTCGCCCCGTGGCTC
>NZ_JBHXBO010000292.1:0-4464 GCF_042726775.1 Oerskovia sp. NPDC060287 | reverse complement strand
TGCGCGCGCAGCGGATAGGGACCGAACTGTCTCACGACGTTCTAAACCCAGCTCGCGTACCGCTTTAATGGGCGAACAGCCCAACCCTTGGGACCTACTCCAGCCCCAGGATGCGACGAGCCGACATCGAGGTGCCAAACCATGCCGTCGATATGGACTCTTGGGCAAGATCAGCCTGTTATCCCCGGGGTACCTTTTATCCGTTGAGCGACGGCGCTTCCACAAGCCACCGCCGGATCACTAGTTCCGACTTTCGTCCCTGCTCGACCTGTCAGTCTCACAGTCAAGCTCCCTTGTGCACTTGCACTCGACACCTGATTGCCAACCAGGCTGAGGGAACCTTTGAGCGCCTCCGTTACATTTTAGGAGGCAACCGCCCCAGTTAAACTACCCACCAGGCACTGTCCCTGATCCGGATTACGGACCGAGGTTAGATATCCAGAGCGACCAGAGTGGTATTTCAACGTTGACTCCACACACACTGGCGTGCATGCTTCACAGTCTCCCACCTATCCTACACAAGCCGCACCGAACACCAATACCAAGCTATAGTAAAGGTCCCGGGGTCTTTCCGTCCTGCTGCGCGTAACGAGCATCTTTACTCGTAGTGCAATTTCGCCGAGTTCGCGGTTGAGACAGCGGAGAAGTCGTTACGCCATTCGTGCAGGTCGGAACTTACCCGACAAGGAATTTCGCTACCTTAGGATGGTTATAGTTACCACCGCCGTTTACTGGGGCTTAAATTCTGAGCTTCGCTCCGAAGAGCTGACCCGTCCTCTTAACCTTCCAGCACCGGGCAGGCGTCAGTCCGTATACATCGTCTTGCGACTTCGCACGGACCTGTGTTTTTAGTAAACAGTCGCTTCTCCCTGGTCTCTGCGGCCGTCAACGCTCGGGAAGCAAGTTCCGTCACGCATCGGGCCCCCCTTCTCCCGAAGTTACGGGGGCATTTTGCCGAGTTCCTTAACCACGATTCTCTCGATCGCCTTAGTATTCTCTACCTGACCACCTGAGTCGGTTTAGGGTACGGGCGGCTAGAACCTCGCGCCGAGGCTTTTCTTGACAGCATAGGATCACCCAATTCGCGCATACGCGCTATCTATCAGTTCTCAGGCTATGTGAACAGCGGATTTGCCTACTGTTCGCCCTACAACCTTGGACACGGTCAACCATCGCCGTGCTGGGCTACCTTCCTGCGTCACCCCTGTTAATACGCTTACCTAGTACCGGTTCGGGTCGCGCGCCGCTCTCGCGATGCCTCCCGAAGGAGACGGTGCGAGTTAAGGGCGCTTAGCATCACCGGGTTCGGTATGGGCGGTTCTTCGCCGGTAGGAGAATATCAACTCCTTGTCCATCGACTACGCCTGTCGGCCTCGCCTTAGGTCCCGACTTACCCAGGGCGGATTAGCCTGGCCCTGGAACCCTTGGTCATTCGGCGGACGGGTTTCTCACCCGTCTTTCGCTACTCATGCCTGCATTCTCACTCGTGTAGGCTCCACCGCTGGGTTACCCCGCGACTTCACTGCCCACACGACGCTCCCCTACCCATCCACACGCCTGGACCACGAAGGCCTAGCGTTTGTGTGAATGCCACAGCTTCGGCGGTGTACTTGAGCCCCGCTACATTGTCGGCGCGGAATCACTTGACCAGTGAGCTATTACGCACTCTTTCAAGGGTGGCTGCTTCTAAGCCAACCTCCTGGTTGTCTGTGCAACTCCACATCCTTTCCCACTTAGCACACGCTTAGGGGCCTTAGCTGGTGGTCTGGGCTGTTTCCCTCTCGACTATGGAGCTTATCCCCCACAGTCTCACTCCCGCGCTCTCACTTACCGGCATTCGGAGTTTGGCTGACGTCAGTAACCTTGTAGGGCCCATCGGCCATCCAGTAGCTCTACCTCCGGCAAGAAACACGCGAGGCTGCACCTAAATGCATTTCGGGGAGAACCAGCTATCACGAAGTTTGATTGGCCTTTCACCCCTAACCACAGGTCATCCCCCAGGTTTTCAACCCTGGTGGGTTCGGTCCTCCACGTAGTCTTACCCACGCTTCAACCTGCCCATGGCTAGATCACTTCGCTTCGGGTCTAGACCCAGCGACTCATTCGCCCTATTCAGACTCGCTTTCGCTACGGCTTCCCCACACGGGTTAACCTTGCCACTGAGCACTAACTCGCAGGCTCATTCTTCAAAAGGCACGCTGTCACCCCTGCTAGGGAGGCTCCAACGGATTGTAGGCACACGGTTTCAGGTACTATTTCACTCCCCTCCCGGGGTACTTTTCACCTTTCCCTCACGGTACTGGTCCGCTATCGGTCACTAGGTAGTATTTAGGCTTAGCAAGTGGTCTTGCCGGATTCACACGGGATTTCTCGGGCCCCGTGCTACTTGGGATCCCCTTCGGGAGGCCACGTCATTTCGTCTACGGGGGTCGCACCCTCTGTGCCGGGCCTTTCAATGCCCTTCGACTATAACGCGACTTTCTGACTCCCTGACCGGGTACCAGCCCGGTCTGAAAGGTCCCACAACCCCGCCCATGCAACGCCTGGTAGCTATCACACATGAACGGTTTGGCCTGTTCCGCTTTCGCTCGCCACTACTCACGGAATATCTCTTCCTGTCGGTACTGAGATGTTTCACTTCCCGACGTTCCCTCCACACACCCTATATATTCAGGTGCGGGTCACTGGACATGACTCCAGCGGGGTTTCCCCATTCGGAGATCCTCGGATCACGGTTCGTTTGCCAACTCCCCGAGGCTTATCGCAGGCTACAACGTCCTTCATCGGCTCCTAGTGCCAAGGCATCCACCCTGTGCCCTTAAAAACTTGACAACAAAAAATTGCAGAGAACAAAGATAAATCTTTGATCTTACAAAGATGCTCGCGTCCACTGTGCAGTTCTCAAGCTACGGACGATCCCACCCGCTCCCACGGCCTACCAACACAAGGTCGGCGGTTCACCCAGGAGACGCGATGGCCCGTTCAGAGCGACCCCACCCGTACGGGCGGTTCCCTCAGGACCCAACAGTGTGCTTGGCAAACCCCATCCCCCGTACCCGTGATGTTCCACCACCCACCGAAGTGGACAGGTACTGACACGAACCGTCTTGGACGAAGCTCTTCGTTAATGTTCCACCCTTGAGCAACCATCCACCCACACGTTCGGTGAGCGCCATGGCCTCTGCACAACCAACCCGAGGGCCGGCTGTGAGTGATGCTCCTTAGAAAGGAGGTGATCCAGCCGCACCTTCCGGTACGGCTACCTTGTTACGACTTAGTCCCAATCGCCAGTCCCACCTTCGACAGCTCCCTCCACAAGGGTTGGGCCACCGGCTTCGGGTGTTACCGACTTTCGTGACTTGACGGGCGGTGTGTACAAGGCCCGGGAACGTATTCACCGCAGCGTTGCTGATCTGCGATTACTAGCGACTCCGACTTCATGGGGTCGAGTTGCAGACCCCAATCCGAACTGAGACCGGCTTTTTGGGATTCGCTCCACCTCGCGGTATCGCAGCCCTTTGTACCGGCCATTGTAGCATGCGTGAAGCCCAAGACATAAGGGGCATGATGATTTGACGTCATCCCCACCTTCCTCCGAGTTGACCCCGGCAGTCTCTTATGAGTCCCCACCATGACGTGCTGGCAACATAAGACGAGGGTTGCGCTCGTTGCGGGACTTAACCCAACATCTCACGACACGAGCTGACGACAACCATGCACCACCTGTACACCGACCTTGCGGGGCAACCATCTCTGGAAGTTTCCGGTGTATGTCAAGCCTTGGTAAGGTTCTTCGCGTTGCATCGAATTAATCCGCATGCTCCGCCGCTTGTGCGGGCCCCCGTCAATTCCTTTGAGTTTTAGCCTTGCGGCCGTACTCCCCAGGCGGGGCACTTAATGCGTTTGCTGCGGCACGGAACTCGTGGAATGAGCCCCACACCTAGTGCCCAACGTTTACGGCATGGACTACCAGGGTATCTAATCCTGTTCGCTCCCCATGCTTTCGCTCCTCAGCGTCAGTTGCGGCCCAGTGACCTGCCTTCGCCATCGGTGTTCCTCCTGATATCTGCGCATTCCACCGCTACACCAGGAATTCCAGTCACCCCTACCGCACTCTAGTCTGCCCGTACCCGATGCAAGCTCAAGGTTGAGCCTTGAGTTTTCACACCAGACGCGACAAACCGCCTACGAGCTCTTTACGCCCAATAATTCCGGACAACGCTTGCGCCCTACGTATTACCGCGGCTGCTGGCACGTAGTTAGCCGGCGCTTCTTCTGCAGGTACCGTCACTTGCGCTTCTTCCCTGCTGAAAGAGGTTTACAACCCGAAGGCCTTCATCCCTCACGCGGCGTCGCTGCATCAGGCTTGCGCCCATTGTGCAATATTCCCCACTGCTGCCTCCCGTAGGAGTCTGGGCCGTGTCTCAGTCCCAGTGTGGCCGGTCGCCCTCTCAGGCCGGCTAC
>NZ_JBHXBO010000291.1:0-4477 GCF_042726775.1 Oerskovia sp. NPDC060287 | reverse complement strand
CCCTCATGGGCGCCGACTCCGTCGACCTGGGCGCGCTCGCCGCGGGCGGCGACGTGGCCGCGCTGCCCGTGGTGGCCGTGGGCTCCGAGCACGCGAGCGGGCCGGGGCGCGGCTCCCGTAGACTCAGGCCCCGTGGCTCTTACAATCGGCATCGTCGGCCTGCCCAACGTCGGCAAGTCCACCCTCTTCAACGCCCTGACGCGCAACCAGGTCCTCGCCGCGAACTACCCGTTCGCGACGATCGAGCCGAACGTCGGCGTGGTGTCCCTCCCGGACCCCCGGCTGAACAAGCTCGCGGAGATCTTCGGCAGCGAGCGCATCCTGCCCGCGACGGTCTCGTTCGTCGACATCGCGGGCATCGTCAAGGGCGCGAGCGAGGGCGAGGGCCTCGGCAACAAGTTCCTCGCGAACATCCGCGAGGCGGACGCGATCTGCCAGGTGACCCGCGCGTTCGACGACCCCGACGTGATCCGCGTCGAGGGGTCCACGGACTCCGCGGACGACATCGAGACCATCAGCACCGAGCTGATCCTCGCGGACCTCCAGACCCTCGAGAAGGCGCTGCCGCGCCTCGAGAAGGAGGTCAAGATCAAGAAGGGCGACCCCGTCCTCGTCGCGGCCGCGCAGAAGGCCCAGTCGCTGCTCGAGCAGGGCATCACGCTCTTCCAGGGCGCTGCTGCCGCGGGCCTGGACCTGGCCGAGATCGCGAGCCTGCAGCTCATGACGGCCAAGCCGTTCATCTACGTCTTCAACACCGACGACGCGGGGCTCGTGGACGAGGCCCGCAAGGACGAGCTGCGCGCGCTCGTCGCGCCGGCCCAGGCGATCTTCCTGGACGCCAAGTTCGAGTCCGAGCTCGCCGAGCTCGAGCCCGAGGAAGCGGCCGAGATGCTCGCCGAGACGGGCCAGGAGGAGTCGGGGCTCGACCAGCTCGCTCGCGTCGGCTTCGACACGCTCGGCCTGCAGACGTACCTGACCGCCGGGCCCAAGGAGTCGCGCGCCTGGACCATCCGCAAGGGCTGGACCGCGCCGCAGGCCGCGGGCGTCATCCACACCGACTTCGAGCGCGGCTTCATCAAGGCCGAGGTCATCTCGTTCGACGACCTCGTCGAGACCGGCTCGGTCGCGGCTGCTCGTGCGGCGGGCAAGGCCCGCATCGAGGGCAAGGACTACGTCATGGTCGACGGCGACGTCGTGGAGTTCCGCTTCAACGTGTAGTCGCGCGGCGCCCGGCCCGGCCCGGCCCGGGGCGAGCCGGGCCGGTGGGTCTGGCCGGGTCGGTGTCGGCTCGACGACCGCGGGTGGGACCGCACGAACGACGACGGAGGACAGCCATGGCCCGCCCGTACCACCCCGGACCGAAGCAGTTCGTCTTCGGCGTCGGCGACGGCGACGACCGACGGGTCTCCGTGGACGACCCGCAGGAGGCCTCCGTCGCGTTCTCCGCGTTCTTCAGCGGTCGAGAGTCGGACACGTACACCGTGGACGACGAGTCGGCGGGCCAACGCCTGGTGCTCATGCCCGGTCGCGGTGTGATCGTGAGGATCGAAGCAGCGGGACGGGCCCGGAGCGAGCACCTCACGGTCGACAGGGCCTATCGCTACCTGCCGAGCGCCATGCTGTTCTTCGAGAACGGGTTTGCCGGCCTGGACCGGTTCGGCCAGTGGCTCCCGGCGGTCGCCGACCTCGACGCGTCACCAGAGGCGCGTGGTGCCGCCCGTGCCGCGGCGATCACGACCGAAGCCGCGGCGATCGAGGAGGTCGCTCGGATCTGGGGAGACTCGGGCACCGTCGACCCGAGCGACCAGCTCTACGTCTTCTTCGGTGCGCACGGCCTCGACGAGGACCAGGCGGAACGAGCCGAGCTGCTCGGACTGATCACGTTCCTCGGGCTCCAGCGGGTCGATGCGCCGAGCGAGGCCTCCGACGGCGAGGTCTGGGTGCGCACCGACGAGCGCCTCGACGTCGAGCTCGAGAAGTGGTCATGAGGGAGGTCGTCTTCGCGCGCACGAGCGGCTGGATCCCCACCGTGATCCGGGAGGACGGCGTGCTCACGCTGATGCTCGCTGCCGGGGCCGACGCCAACCACGATCCGCGGACGTTCACGTTCCCGATCGGGGATGCCCATCTGGCGGTGATCCGGGAGGACCTGGCGAGACACCTGCTGCTGTGGAGTGCGGTCCTTCCCTTGTGCGACGCGGCCGGGACCCGGGGGCGCCTCGACGAGGACGCCGCAGTCGCGCTCCTGGACCCGGTCCTCCTCTCGCCGTCCGCCGACGTGGACGCCCTGTTCGAGCGCATCCCGTGGGACAGGAGCCGGCTCGTCGCTCACGGGGCCGACCTCTTCCTGCTCGAGCGCGGTCAGCACTGCGCGGCGATGCGGTCGGCCACGGAGACGCCCGACGGGAGACGGGCGCAGGAGTACTCTGCGGACCGCCGTCGCGCCGGGCGCGGTGTGGTGCTCGGTCCGCTCGACACCGCGATCCTGAAGTTCACGGGACAGCACCTGCACGGCGCGACGATCCCGAGGCGTCTTCCCGAGGCCGTCGACCCCGCGCTGCTGCCCGAGGTCCTGCGCGTGATCGCGACCGCAGAGCAGGCGAGCTCCGGGATGCGGATCGGGCGCGATCCGCGACGGGGAGAGCGCGCCACGGACAAGCGAGAGTGGGACCGCGTGGCGGAGGCCGTCGAGGCCGCGATGCGCGGCGCACACCCTGGGCTCGTCGACGACACGGTGCGCACGATGAGCTTCCTGATGTGCTCGGAGGTCGCGGACCGTACACGGAACCTGCCCGTGGAGGACGACGCCGTGGTGCCGGGCGAGCATTCCGGCGCGAGAAAGACGAGGCTGACGTTCACGGACGACAAGGACGTCGCGAAGCGGTGGCAGCAGGGTGACCCACGCTCTGCCGACGCGGAGTTCTGGGAGTTCGTCGGTGATCGGTCGGCCCCGGACAACGAGGTGTTCACCATCGAGGACGAGACGATGGGCGAAGGGATCCAGCTCCACTTCTACGCGGACTCGATCGCCCGGGTCACGACCGTGCACGAGGGTGTCGGCGGGGCGGAACCGGAGTACCGGGTCGAGTACGGTCTGGTCGACGGGACGAGCGGGTACCGGACCGTGGTGAGCGCCTTCGTCCGCGGCGGCTGCGCCGGGCTCGACCAGCACGGCCCGTGGATGTCGGACGCCGCCGAGCTCGAGCACGCACGTCGGCGGCGCGACGCCCAGTAGTCCCGGCTCGCCGCACCCGCACCTCGACGCGGGTCCCGAACGGCTCGAGGCCGCTTCCTCGACACACGACGACCTGGAGGTCCAATGTCTGATCAGCTGCCCCCGTGCCCTTCGTGCGCGAGCGACTTCACGTACGAGTCCGGCGCACTGCTGGTGTGCCCGATGTGCGGCCACGAGTGGGCGCCCGGAAGCGTCGAGGAGACCGACGAGGTCGGGACGCTGGACGCACGTGTCGTGAAGGATGCCGTCGGCAATCCGCTGGAGGACGGCGACGACGTCACGATCGTCAAGGACCTGAAGGTCAAGGGTGCGGGCGGCGGGGTCGTCAAGGTCGGCACCAAGGTGCGCGGCGTCCGACTGATCTCCGACGGCGTGGGTGACCACGACATCGACGCGAAGGTGCCGGGCTTCGGGCAGATGCAGCTCAAGTCGAGCGTGGTGAAGAAGGTTCTGTAGTCCGATCGATGCGTCCGGGACGACCCGTTCCATCTCGTGGCGTGCGGCTCGGTCAGGAGCGTTCGAGCGACTTCCCCCGCAGGGCGCGGTCTCGGCCGTCGAACGGGTGGATCGGCTGCGTGACCGATGTCTCCGAGAGACCGGTCACACTCATGGTTCGTGGGACGAGTAGCGCCGTATCGTGAGACGAGGCAGGTTGCTATTCCTTGTGTCCGGGTTGTTACGTACCGGTTTCTCCCGGTATCAAGACGGAAACAGGACCGTACCGGCCAGTATCAACTCGGTAACGATCGGTTGCTCGAATGGTGCAACCGGGTGAAGTCACCCATCTTGGTCGGTACCGTTGCCCCAAACCATGGTGGGCTTCCCTGACGACGCCGCCGAGGGACGCCCTGCGGGTCACCCCGCGCGTTCCTTCGGGGCAAGGGAGTCGCCATCCCCTTGAGGAGGAACATTGAACATCAGGCGCACAAGTGCCGTCACCGCGGCCGTGGCCTCGGTCGCGTTGGTGCTGACCGCATGCGGTGGCACGGCCAACGAGGCGGAAACTGACGACGCAGGCATCAACCAGGAGTCCGCGGTCACCGTGGCCTGGGAAGCCCCGCTCAACGAGCTCAACCTCAGCTCGACGAACGGCAACGCGACGCAGAACGCCGTGATCGGCTACATGCTGAACTCGGGCTTCAACTACTACGACGAGAACCTCAACCTGGTCGAGGACCGCGGGGTCTTCGTCGAGGCCGAGCTCGGCAAGGTCGGCGGCAAGGACGGCGTCCACGCCCCGGG
>NZ_JBHXBO010000290.1:0-4495 GCF_042726775.1 Oerskovia sp. NPDC060287 | reverse complement strand
GGTCTTAGGCAGGCAGGTGCGGCGCCGGTCAGGCGCTCCGCTCGCGGGGCGCCCGCTTGATCGCCGTTCGCGGGATCAGCGTCGGGTTCACGTTGTCGAGCACGGCCTCGCGCGTGATGACCACGCGTTCGACGTCGTCGCGGCTCGGGACGTCGAACATGACCTGCTGGAGGACCTCCTCCATGATCGCGCGCAGCCCGCGGGCACCGGTCCCCCGCAGGAGCGCCTGGTCCGCGATGGCCGCGATCGCGTCGTCCTCGAACTCGAGCTCGACCCCGTCGATCTGGAACATGCGCTGGTACTGCTTGACCAGAGCGTTGCGCGGCTCGGTCAGGATGCGTACCAGGGCGTCGGTGTCGAGCTTGGCGACCGACGTGATGATCGGCAGACGACCGATGAACTCGGGGATGAGCCCGTACTTCTGCAGGTCCTCGGGGCGCACCTCGGCGAAGAGGTCCGCCTCCTCGTGCGTGTCCATGGGGGCACCGAAGCCCACGCCGCGCTTGCGCGAGCGGGTCGCGACGATCTCGTCGAGCCCGGCGAACGCGCCGGCCACGATGAATAGGACGTTCGTCGTGTCGATCTGGATGAACTCCTGGTGCGGGTGCTTGCGCCCACCCTGGGGCGGCACCGACGCCGTGGTGCCCTCGATGATCTTCAGCAGTGCCTGCTGGACGCCCTCTCCCGATACGTCACGGGTGATCGAGGGGTTCTCCGACTTGCGGGCGACCTTGTCGACCTCGTCGATGTAGATGATGCCCGTCTCGGCCTTCTTGACGTCGTAGTCGGCGGCCTGGATGAGCTTGAGGAGGATGTTCTCCACGTCCTCGCCGACGTAGCCGGCCTCGGTGAGCGCCGTGGCGTCCGCGATCGCGAACGGCACGTTGAGCATCTTCGCGAGCGTCTGGGCGAGGTAGGTCTTGCCGGTCCCCGTGGGACCGATCAGCAGGATGTTGGACTTGGCGATCTCCACCTGGGAGTCGTCCGACGGGCGGGCCGTCTCGCCTGCCTGGATCCGCTTGTAGTGGTTGTACACGGCGACGGCCAGCGCTCGCTTGGCGGCGTCCTGGCCGATGATGTACTGCTCGAGGAAGTCGAAGATCTCGCGCGGCTTGGGGAGCTCCACGAGCCCCAGCTCGGCCGCTTCCGACAGCTCTTCCTCGATGATCTCGTTGCAGAGCTCGATGCACTCGTCGCAGATGTACACGCCGGGACCCGCGATGAGCTTCTTGACCTGCTTCTGGGACTTACCGCAGAAGGAACACTTCAGCAGGTCCGCACCATCTCCGATCCGAGCCACTACGAGCCTCCTAGCCTCGGTCTTGCTGCTCCGCCGGTGTCGATGACCCGGTGGTCCGGACGGCACCTGCCGACCTACACCCCATTGCACACCACCGGGGGCCCGTTGTCAGCCGGGCACCCCGGTGGGTCGGGAGGAATTGTCCCGATCAGGGCTTGTTCTGGATGACCGGCTTGCGGCTCTCCAGGACCTGGTCGACCAGGCCGTACTCCAGGGCCTGCTTGGCCGTGAGGATCTTGTCGCGCTCGATGTCCTCGCGGACCTGCTCGACGTCACGACCCGAGTGCATGGCCAGGGTGTCCTCGAGCCACTCGCGCATGCGGATGAGCTCGTTCGCGTGGATCTCGATGTCCGAGGCCTGCGCGTAGCCGCCGCCCTCCATCGCGGGCTGGTGGATCAGCACGCGGGCGTTGGGGAGCGCGAGGCGCTTGCCGGGCTGGCCCGCCGCGAGCAGCACCGCGGCGGCCGAGGCGGCCTGCCCCAGGCACACGGTCTGGATCTGCGGCTTGATGTACTGCATGGTGTCGTACAGCGCCGTCATGGCCGTGAACGAGCCGCCGGGCGAGTTGATGTACAGGATGATGTCGCGGTCCGGGTCCTGGCTCTCCAGGACCAGGAGCTGCGCCATGACGTCGTCGGCCGAGGCGTCGTCGACCTGGACACCCAGGAAGATGATGCGGTCCTCGAAGAGCTTGGTGTAGGGGTCCTGGCGCTTGAAGCCGTAGGCCGTGCGCTCCTCGAACTGCGGGAGCACGTAGCGCGAGGACGGCGCGCCGTGCGGGAGCGCGATGCCGCCGCCTGCGCCGGCGCCCGCGAGGCGCTGAGCGGTCGAGATGTACTGCGATTCCTGGCTGGCTGAGTAGCTCAAGGTGTCTCCTCGGGTGGGGTCGTGGACGTGTGGGCGGATTCTCGGCGAGCTCAGCTGCTCGTCGTGCCGCCGCCACCCGTGACCGACGAAGCGTTCGTCACGACGTGGTCGATGAAGCCGTACTCGAGGGCCTCGGGAGCCGTGAACCAGCTGTCGCGGTCGTTGTCCTTGAGGATCTTCTCGAGGGGCTGGCCGGTCTGCTCGGCCGTCAGCTCGGAGAGGACCTTCTTCATGTGCATGATGAGCTGCGCGTTGATGCGCACGTCGGTCGCCGTGCCGCCGATGCCGCCCGAGGGCTGGTGCATCATGACGCGGGCGTGGGGCGTCGCGTAGCGCTTGCCCTTGGTGCCCGAGGAGAGCAGGAACTGACCCATCGAGGCCGCCATGCCCATCGCGATGGTCGCGACGTCGGGCTGGATGTACTGCATGGTGTCGTAGATCGCCATGCCGGCCGTGATCGACCCGCCGGGCGAGTTGATGTAGAGCCAGATGTCCTTCTCAGGGTCCTCGGCCGCGAGCAGCATCATCTGGGCGCAGATGGCGTTCGCGTTCTCGTCGCGCACCTCCGAGCCCAGCCAGATGATGCGCTCCTTGAGCAGCCGGTTGTAGATGGAGTCGTTCAGGCCGAGTCCCGGCCCCTCGGCTCGTGCCACCGGAAACTGATCGCTCACGTCCATCTCCTTCGTCGTTCCCTCGTCGCTCGCGACGCTCGAACGTCGCGGCTGGTCGGCTCGTCCGTCGTCGACGGAGTCACCGTTGCTGTGACCCTAACGCGGGCAGGGAGCGGAAACCGTCCCGATATCCGGGGTTTTCGCTGTCGGCGCAGGAAGGGCGCCCCCGCTGCCCGACGACGCCGCTCACCGGGCCCCGATCACGCGCCCCGGGTGTCGCTCGGGGCTCCGCCAGGGTTCCGCGGCCAGAACGCCCACGCAGCGTTGAGCACGCAGAGCACGGCGAAGAACCAGCCCCGCGCAGGGCTGTCGAAGTACGTGAACATCGCGACGGAGACCCCACCGATGATGGGGATGGCGAGGATCTGCCACGTGAGGAACCACCACGGCTTGCGGCGACGAGCACCTTCGAGGTCCAGCCCGGCGGCGCCGAGCCTTCTCGCGAGCGGATCGTCCGCCCCGGTCGCGCTGTCCGCCATGGCCGATCGGAGGAACGACCGGGGGTGCTCCACGACAGCACCTGGCAGCTCGTCGAGCCGGACCTGACCGCGCAGGGCCGCCAGCACCTCGGCCGGGAGCGCCAGGATCGCGGCGAGCCGGTCCAGAGGGTCAGCAGGGTCCTTCGTGGCAAGGAGCTGCCGCAAGGCCTCGGCTCGCGCCTCGTCGAGCCCGAGAGCGGAAGCGACCGCGTCGGGGTCGCTCGGCTCGACCATGATCTCGTCGAGCACGACGTCGGCGATCGACTCGTCGTCGCCTTCGCCGTCAGGCCGCGTCGGGTCGAGCGCCACCCACCCGGGCCCGAACTCGTGCCCGACGACGGCCTTGCCCGCCACCACGAGAAACCCGGACCAACCGCCGTTGACCCACAGGTGGAGCACCGGCCCCTTGGTCGGCCAGAACGCGACCCGGGACACGTCCTCGGTGGACTCCAGCCCGGTCACGATCGTGGTCGCGCGGGTCGTTCCGCTCGCGGGGACCGTCGCGAACCGCACCGGGACCCGCGCGGTGTGCGCGAGCATGGCCGACTCGTGCGGTGGGAAGTCGGCCACGACCACGTCCCGGTACTCGAGGCCGACCGACAGCATCCCTGCGCTGTCCGGGAACGGCCCCTCGTCGAACGAGAGGACCGTGCCGACCCGGACGTCGCCGAACGCCGCCTCGAGGGTCCGGTGGAGCCACGGGGTCCCGGAGGTGGCGACCAGCGCCCACCCCGTCTCCGGGTCCGACAGGAGCCAATCCTCGTCGCGGTCGGCGCCGACCGTGGCGCCGGCAGGTGCGCGTCGGACCGCGACGGGCCGAGGGCCGTCCTTCGCGGAGGCCGCCAGGAACTTCGCGACGACCCAGTCGGAGGCCCCGACGTGCCTGCCCTCGATCGTCGCACCGACGATCCCTGCGCCGCGCAGGACGTCCGCGAGCCGCAGACGGGCGACCTCGGCGTCCTCCCCGGACGGGACACGGACCGACGCGAAGCACAGCTCGAGAGACGGTTGACGACGCGGCATGGAGGGCTCCCCCGGAGAGCGACCGCGAACGGCCGAAGGACGATGACGGATCGTGCCTGCCATGACGTTCCTGCGAGGCCTCGATCGCGGCAATCTACCGCCCGGCGGTGACATCCGGAAGGGCCGACCGCCCGTCGGCGCGCCGGTACGACGA
>NZ_JBHXBO010000289.1:0-4613 GCF_042726775.1 Oerskovia sp. NPDC060287 | reverse complement strand
GACCCGTCCGGACCGGCCGCGGCCGCTCAGCCCGCGAGCGCCATGCGGGACATGGCCCCGCTGGCCCGCTCCATGACGACCTCGAGCGACTCGCCCACGTGCTTGTGCAGCGCCGTCCTGGCCGCGAGCAGGTCGTCGGAGAGGACGAGCTCCATGATCTCGATGTGCTCGTCGACCGTGACCTGGATGCGCTCGTGCTCGATGAAGTCGTACATGCGCACGGCACGCACCTTCTCGTTGACCACCACGAGGGCGTCGGTCAGCCGCTGGTTGCCCGCCGCACGGGACAGCGCGGTGTGGAACTGCTCGTCGAGCATCACGAAGCCCGGGTCCGGTGGCGGGACGTCCTCGCGGATCTCGTACCACCGGTCGAGCTCGGCGCGCACGGCCGGGAGGTCGTACGCGAGGTCGGCGTTCTCGATGATCCTCGACACCCCGCGCAGCTCGAGCGTGACCCGCAGCTCGTAGAGGTCGCGCAGGTCCTGGAGGCTCGGCAGCACCACGGCGTAGCCGAAGTCCGTCCGCTCGACCAGGCCGTCGGACAGCAACCGGCTCAGCGCCTCGCGCACGGGCGTGCGCGAGACCTCGAACCGCTTGCTGAGCTTGGGCTCGGTGAGCCGCTCGCGCGGCCCGACGCGCCCGTTGAGGATCTCGGTCCGCAGGGCCGCGTAGACCGCTTCTCGCAGGGAGGTCGGCGCGACCTCCGCCGCCTCGGTCGTCCCACTCATCTGGCCCACTTCCCTCCGCCGTCGGGTCGTGCAGGCAGCGCACGACCCGTCATCACACTGCCATCATCGCGCGCACGTCGGCCTCGGCGCTCGCGCCGCCCTCGCCCTCGGCGCTCACCCGGCCGGACTCGAGGACCACGAAGCGTTCCGCGGCCCCGAGCGCGAAGCCCACGTGCTGCTCGACGAGCAGCACCGAGAGCCCGCCGGCCTCGGTGAGCGAGAGGATCGCGTCCTCGATCTCGGTCACGACCGAGGGCTGGATCCCCTCGGTCGGCTCGTCGAGGATCAGCAGCCGCGGTGCGGTCACCAGGGCGCGCGCGATCGCGAGCTGCTGCCGCTGACCGCCGGACAGCAGCCCGGCCCGGCGGTCGAGCAGTCCCCGCAGCGCGGGGAAGAGGTCGAGCGCCTCGTCGGTGCGCCGGGCCCCGTCTCGCCGGGTGTCGGCGACGAGCTGGAGGTTCTCCTTGGCCGTGAGGTCGCCGAAAGCCTGCTGCCCCTGGGGCACGTAGGCGAGCCCGCGCCGGACCCGCTCGAACGTGGGCAGGCGCGTGATGTCCGTCCCGTCGAAGGACACGGTCCCCGTGCGCACCTTCAGCAGCCCGACGACGGCACGCAGCAGCGTGGTCTTCCCCGCCCCGTTGTGCCCCAGGACCGCGGCCACCCCGTCCGGGGGCACGCTCAGGTCCACCCCGCGCAGCACCTCGGTGCGTCCGTAGCCGACGTGCAGGTCGGTGATCTCGAGCATCAGCTCTCCTTCGTCGTCGGCGCGACAGCCGAGCGCTCGGCTGCGGCAGCGGGGTCCTGGACGGCTGCCGTGCCCGGAGCCACGGGGGCCTCGTTCGGCGACGGCTCGTCGGGGTTGGCGGGCATCGCGTCGGCAGGTTCCCGGAGCGGCGCGGCCGCCTCGCCCGAGAGAGCCGGCCCGCCCGAGGGGACCTCCGCACCGGGCGAGGTCCCGGCCCCGGGCGAGCGGCGCCGTCGGGCACCGCGCGCGGCCCCCGCCGCACCCAGGTAGACCTCCTGCACGCGCGGGTCCGCCTGGACCTGCGCGTACGTCCCCTCCGAGAGCACCGACCCCATGTGCAGCACCGTGACCGACGACGCGAAGCTCCGCAGGAACTCCATGTCGTGCTCCACGACGAC
Organism: Oerskovia sp. NPDC060287; assembly: GCF_042726775.1. Lineage (NCBI taxonomy): Bacteria > Bacillati > Actinomycetota > Actinomycetes > Micrococcales > Cellulomonadaceae > Oerskovia > Oerskovia sp. NPDC060287. The sequence continues at coordinate 2,742 of NZ_JBHXBO010000289.1, read as the reverse complement.
GACCGTGCGTTGCTCGCCGACCCGCTGGAGCAGCAGCCCCGTCTGCTCGCGCTCGGCCTGGCTCATGCCCGCGACCGGCTCGTCGAGCAGCAGGAGTCGCGCGTCCTGGACCAGGAGCATCCCGATCTCGAGCCACTGCTTCTGCCCGTGCGCGAGGATGCCCGCGCGGGTGTCGCGCAGGTGCGCGAGGCCGATCGTCTCGAGGGCCTGCTCGACCGGCTCGGGCACGCCCCGGCGCTGCCGCAGCAGCGTGAGCGGCCCCCGGCCGGCCCCCGCGGCGATGTCGAGGTTCTGCAGGACCGTGAGCTCCTCGAACACGCTCGCGGTCTGGAACGTGCGCCCCACGCCGGCGCGCGCGATCTTGTGCGTCTTGCGCCCGAGCAGCTCGGTCCCGCCGAAACGCACCGACCCGCTCGCGCGTGTGAGCCCCGTGATCGCGTCGACGATCGTCGTCTTGCCCGCACCGTTGGGACCGATGAGGAAGCGCAGCTCGCCCTGGACGACCGTGAGGTCGACGCTCTGGACCGCGACGAACCCGTCGAACTCGACGTGCAGGCCCCGGACCTCGAGGTAGTCGTGACGGAAGCGCTCGTCGTCGGCCCCCAGGACCGCGTCGGCCGCAGCCAGGTCGATGCCCACCGGGGCCGGACCCTCGGTCGTCTCCATGTTCTCCTCCTGCGTCATGCCGACCTCCCGACGACGGGTGCTTCTTCCGGGGCGAGCCCCGCGGCTGGCGCACCGGGCGCGGGCGGCGCGCTCCGGCGTCGGGCCCACCGCGAGACGAGCGACGCGAGACCGCCCGGCAAGAACGCGACGACCAGGACGAACAGCGCGCCCTGGAAGTAGATCCAGCCCGACGGGAACTGCTCGGAGAGCGAGGTCTGCGCCCAGCTCACCGCCACCGCGCCCAGGACCGGGCCCAGGAGCGTGGCCCGACCGCCGATCGCGACGCCGATGAGGAACCCGATCGAGGGCACGACGCCCACGTCGGCGGGCGAGACGATCCCGACGACCGGCACGAACAGCGCCCCGCCGATCCCGGCCATGGCCGCGGCGGCCGCGTACGCGACGACCTTGATCGTCGCGGGGTCGTACCCCAGGAAGCGCACCCGGTTCTCCTGGTCGCGCACCGCCACGAGGAGCTCGCCGAACCGCGAGAGCATGAGCTGACGGACCACGGCCACCATCACGAGCAGCGTGCCCGCGGCGATGAAGAAGAGCATGCGCTTGTTGACCGGGTCCGTCAGGTCGAACCCGAAGAACGACCGGAAGCCGTTGAGACCGTTGGTCCCGCCCGTCGTCGCCTGCTGCCCCACCAGGAGGATCGCGAACGCGGCTGCGAGCGCCTGGCTGAGGATCGCGAAGTACGCCCCCCGCACGCGCCGACGGAACATCGCGAGCCCCAGCACCACCGCGAGAGCCGTGGGGACGAGCACGACCAGGAGCACCGCGAGCACGGGGTTGCGCAGCGGCTCCCACCAGGCCGGGACGACGCCCGACCCGTAGAGCATCATGAAGTCGGGCACCCCGCCCGGGCCCGCGTCGGCCAGCTTGAGGTGCATGGCCATGATGTACGCGCCGAGACCGAAGAAGACGCCCTGGCCGAGCGTCAGCATCCCGCCCAGGCCCCAGGCGAGACCGATCCCGACCGCGACCATCGCGAGGCACAGGAACTTGGCGAGCAGGTTGAGCCGGAACGTGGACATGGTCGCCGGGGCGACCGCGAACAGCAGGACCGCGGCGAGCGCGAAGCCCAGGAGGACCCGGCTGCGGGGGGTGGTGAGGAGACGCTGGAGGAAGGTCATGCGAGGCTCCTCGTCCGGACGGTGACCAGTCCTTGGGGGCGGACCTGGAGGAAGAGGACGATCACGACGAACACGAGGACCTTGGCGACGCTCGCCGTGGTCGAGTACTCGAAGGTCGCCTGGAGGATCCCGAGGCCGAACGCGGCGATCACGGTGCCCTTGATCTGGCCGATCCCGCCCGCGACGACCACGAGGAACGCGTCGACGATGTAGTTGGTGCCGAGCGTCGGGCCGATCGAGCCGAGCAGCGTGAGCGCGACGCCCGCGACCCCCGCGACGCCCGAGCCGATGAAGAACGTCAGGCGGTCGGTGCGGCGCGTCGAGATGCCCGAGGCCTCGGCGAGGTCGCGGTTCTGCACCACGGCGCGGATGCGGCGCCCCAGGGGCGTCGTCCGCAGGACCAGCGCCAGGACGCCCACGCAGACGAGCGCGAGCACGAGGATGAACACGCGCGTCCTGGGCACCCCGACGCCGAAGATCTCGACGGCGCCGCTCAGCCAGGACGGGGCGCGGACGTCCACGTTGGGCGCGCCGAACACGTCGCGCGCGACCTGCTGCAGCACGAGCGCGACCCCCCACGTCACGAGGAGGGTGTCGAGCGGGCGCCGGTACATGCGCGAGATCAGGGTCACCTCGAGGAGGAGTCCCAGGAGCCCGCCGACCAGGAAGCCGACCGGCAGCGACACGAGGAGCGACAGTCCCGCGTCCGAGACGACGCCCTGGACGACGAACGCGGTGTAGGCGCCGGCCATCATGAGCTCGCCGTGGGCCATGTTGATGACGCCCATCTGGCCGAACGTCAGGGCGAGGCCGAGGGCGGCGAGGAGCAGGACCGAGCCGAGGCTCAGCCCGGCGAAGAGCTGTGAGAACAGCACGTCCATGGGCGGTCAGCCTTCCGGTGGGGTGCGTGCGGGACGGGGGCGCCGCGCCCCCGGTG
>NZ_JBHXBO010000288.1:0-4649 GCF_042726775.1 Oerskovia sp. NPDC060287 | reverse complement strand
CCCCTGTTCCGCACGGATCAGGGGCATCTGCTCACTTCTCGGTGGAGGTCGCGCGTGCGGGTCGGCTCAGCCGATCCGCCAGACCCCGACTCCCGGTCCGTCCCCGCCCAGGTCCAGGCCGTCGGCCGTGACCTCGAGGCCCAGCCCGCCGTACAGCTTCTCGGGCTCGGAGCCCGCGAGCAGGTGCCGGGGCAGGCGCGCACCGGCCCACGCGTCGCGCGCGACGACCACGAGCACGCGCTCGTCGGTCGTCTCGCGCAGGTACGCGACGGCGTCGTCGTCGACCAGGAGCCAGCGCAGACCGCCCTCACGCAGCGCACGGCTCGCCCGGCGCATCGCGACCAGTCGCCGGTAGACCTCGAACGTGTCGCTGTCCCAGCGCTCGGAGCGGCCCCACGGCATGGGCACGCGCGCGTGCTCGCCGTTGGTTCCCGTGAGGCCCACCTCGTCGCCCGCGAACATCACAGGCGTACCGGGGTAGGTCAGCAGGAGCGTCGCGGCGACCTCGACCATCTCGGCCGAGCCCACGATCGAGCGCAGGCGAGGGGTGTCGTGCGATCCGAGCATGTTCCACTGGCGCGACGTCACGGCCCACGGCAGCACGGCGTCGAAGTCGCGCATGGTCTCGACCATGCTGCGACCACCGCGCCGCGGGGTCGTGACGGGCAGCCCGAGGAACGGGACGGTCGAGTCGTGCGGGGCGAGCCACGTCCAGATCGGACGCGTGAACGCCGAGTAGTTCATGTTGGCGTGCCAGCCGTCACCGGCCAGGTCGAGCGACGCGTCGTGGAAGTGCTCGCTGACCAGGACCGAGTCCGGGTTGATCTCGGTCATGGTGGCCCGGATGCGACGCGCGATCTCGAGCGTGCGGTCCTCGTCGGCGTAGCGACCCGTCATGTTGGCGACGTCGATGCGCCAGCCGTCGAGGGAGAAGGGCTCCCCCAGGTAGCGCCCGACGACGGATCCCGGCCCGTCGATCATCCTCGCCCCGAGCGTGGGCGAGCCGTAGTTGAGCTTGGGCAACGACGCGTGCTCGAGCCAGCCCACGTAGCCGGGCTCGCCCGGCGTCCAGTAGAACCAGTCACGCTCCGCGCTCGACGCGTCGGCGTGCGCACGCTCGAACCACTCGTGGCCCGCGCCCGTGTGGTTGGTCGTCAGGTCGCCGAGCAGGCGCATGCCGCGCGCGTGCACCGCGCGCGAGAGCGAGGCGTAGGCCTCGTCGCCGCCCAGGAGCGGGTCGACGTGGTCGAACGTGCTCGCGTCGTAGCGGTGGTTGGAGCGTCCGGGGAAGACCGGGGTCAGGTAGACCGTCCCCACCCCGAGCGCCTGGAGGTGGTCGAGGTGCTCCTCGATGCCACGCAGGTCACCGCCGTAGTACTGCGTCCCGACACCGGGGCCGCCCGCGAGGGGCTCTTCGTCCCAGTCCGCAGGCTGGGCCCAGTCCGGGACCGGCCGGTCGTCCGCCTCGGCCGAGCGTGCGAACCGGTCCGGGAAGACCTGGTAGACGACGCCGTCGCCCATCCAGGACGGCGCCGGCGGGTGCACCGTGAGACGGAAGTCCGCGGCGTCCGGCACGTCGCGGTCGAAGACCCCGCGACCGTTGAGCCACTGGTACCCGCCCGGGACGTCCAGGAAGAAGCGATAGCTCGTGACCGGGTTGTGGACCAGGACGTCGGCGACGTACCAGGACTCGTGCTCGTCCTCGCGATCGAGCCGGGCCTGGGACAGGCGGGGCTCACCGTCACGGACCGTCCGCAACCACACGGACCGGACCTGGGCAGCGGGACCGCCGGGCACCCGGGGCACCCGGACCCGGACGGGGACCACGTCCCCGAGGGCGGGCGTGCCCTCGGGGACGTAGACCTCGGAACCGTCGTGGTGCGCGGTCAGGGCGACCGCCTCGCGAGGCGAGGCGAGCGACCCGGCGGCCGTGACGTCGTCGGGCAGGGAGGCGCTCACGCTCAGCCCTTGACCGAACCGGCCGTCAGACCGCCCACGATGTACTTCTGCAGGTAGAGGAACAGTGCCAGCACCGGCAGCGCCGAGACCACGGCACCGGCCGTGAACAGGCCCCAGTTCGCCTCGCGCAGCGAGGAGACCCAGCCGTACAGGCCCACCGCGAGCGTCCAGTTGGACTCCGACGTCAGGACGATGCGGGCGATGATGAACTCGCCGTACGTGCTGATGAAGGACAGCAGCGCGACCACCGCGAGGATCGGGGCGACCAGGCGCAGGATGATCGTCCAGTAGATCTGCGCGTGCGTGGCGCCGTCGAGCTTGGCGGCCTCGTCGAGCTCGCGCGGGACCGTGTTGAAGAACCCGTACATCAGGAACGTGTTCACGCCCAGCGCGCCACCGAGGTAGACGCAGATCAGCGACAGCTTGCTGTCCAGGCCCAGGGCCGGGACCACGTCGCCGAGGCTCAGCAGCAGCAGGAAGATCGCGATGAACGCGAGCATCTGCGGGAACATCTGGATGATGAGCAGCGACGTCAGGCCGGCGCGACGCCCCGCGAAGCGGAAGCGCGAGAACGCGTAGGCTGCCGCGGCCCCCATGAGGACCGTGCCGATCGAGGTCACCACGGCGATCACGAGCGTGTTGAGCATCCACGTCCAGAACAGCGACTCGCTCAGCTGCGCGTAGTTCGCGGTGCTCACGTCACTGAAGAGGGTGTTCGAGCCGGTCAGCGTGCCGTTCTCCGAGAGCGAGGCCGACAGGACGTAGACCAGCGGGAACGCCGCGAACACGACCGCGACGACGCCCACGAGGTGGCGCCAGCCGAGCTCGCTGAACCAGCGGCCGGGCTTCATGCGCTGACGGCCTACGCCCGAACCGGACGGGGTGCCCGAGGACGAGCCGACGGAAGGGGAGACAGAGGTGGTCGCCATGTCAGTTGATCTCCTCGAACTTGCGGGTGCTCCGGAACGCCAGGGCCGAGATGGTGCCGACGATCACGAAGATGACGATCGACAACGCGCTCGCGAGCCCGAAGTTCTTGGGGGCCGAGCCGTCGACGCCGGAGATCTGGTAGACCATCGAGATCAGGATGTCCGTGTGGCCGAGCGGCACCGAGGCGTCCGCGAACCGTGGACCACCCCCGGTGAGCATGTAGATGAGCGTGAAGTTGTTGAAGTTGAACGCGAACGACGAGATCAGCAGCGGGGCCGTCGAGATGAGGAGCAGCGGCAGCGTGACCGAGCGCCACGTGCGCCAGCGTCCGGCCCCGTCGATCTTCGCGGCCTCCATCACGTCCGACGGCAGCGACTGCAGCGCGCCCGTGCAGATGAGGAACATGTACGGGAAGCCGAGCCACAGGTTCACGAACAGGACCGAGAACTTCGCGAGGACCGGGTCCGTGAGCCACGGGATCTCCGCTCCCCCGAAGATGACCTCGTTGATGAAGCCGAACCGTGTGTTGAGCAGGCCGGACCACAGCAGGGCCGCGAGGAATCCCGGGATCGCGTACGGCAGGATCATGAGCACGCGGTAGATCTTGCGACCGCGCATGCGGACGTCGTTGAACGTGATGGCCAGGAAGAGACCGAGCAGGAACGTGGTCGCCACGGACCCGATCGCGAAGACGAACGTCCAGGCGAGGATCTTGACGAACGGCTGCGCATAGCGCCCGTCCGAGAACGCGGTGACGAAGTTGTCGAACCCGACCGCGACGCGCCAGCCCACGGCCAGGGTCGTGCCGTCCTCGGCCTCGAACTGCCCGTCGTCGTTGGGCGTGTACACGGTCCCGGTGGTCGTGTCCGTCATGGTGTCGCTCGCGGCGTCCCACTCGAGCGTCGAGGTGTAGACGTAGCCGGTCATGGCGTCGGGTGTGCGGATCGACCCGTCCTCGGGGTCGTCGGACACCGGAACGCGGAGGTTCGTGACCTCCTCCTGGCGCTGGAGCACCTGGCCGCGCTCGAGGACCTCGTAGCCCGGGACGTCGGCCGCACGGCCGCCCACGACCTCGGCGCCGTCGACCACCGTGAGGGGCTGCTCGGCCGTGCCGACCTCGACGTCCCCGTCCGAGGTGACGATCGCGAAGGCGAGCTCGTCGCCGTCCACGAGCACCGTGAGCGGCGCGGACTCGGAGCCCTCGACGCGGCGCTCGTTCTGCACGAGCAGCGCCTCGACCGCCTGGTCCTTGGTCGTGTTGTGGCCCGTGCCGTAGTTGGTGAAGGCGATGTAGCCCGTGTAGGCCACGACGAAGATCTGGTAGGCCAGCAGGAACAGCAGGCCAGGGAGGATGTACTTGAGCGGCAGCGCCCGCTTGGAGAAGTAGACCCAGTTGGCGGCGACGAGCATGGCCAGCATCGCTGCGAGGATCCCGTACGACTCTGCGCTCCACGCGGACCAGACCACGTACACACCGAGCGCGTCGATGACGGCCATGAGTGCGAGCTTGACGAAGAACCCGGGGCTGTAGTTCCGGGCGTGCGAACCGTCACGGTCCCGACGGGGGCGCTGTGCGCGGGGTCCCAGGGGCGGCCCGGAGTCCTCCGGAGCGCCGACTTCGCTGTCGGTGGGCGTGATCTGTGGGGCGGACATCGAGCCTCCGTAGTCGTGCGACACGGGGGTACGGCCCGCGTCATGGGGCTGGCGCAGCACCGCTGGTGCGGTCCGCGCCGACGGCTCGTGGCCGTGGCGCCAGGCGC
>NZ_JBHXBO010000287.1:0-4700 GCF_042726775.1 Oerskovia sp. NPDC060287 | reverse complement strand
CCCCGCGAGGGGGGCGGGCGCGCCGTGGCCCGCTCGGCGGCTGCCGTCAGGGCACACCGCCCCCGACCCGGTCGTGCTCGACCAGGCGGGGGCGGCGCTCCGGACCGGCAGGCGCCGACCGGCTACTTGACCTCGTAGATCCAGATCAGGGCCGACGAGAGCTCGCCCGTGTCGTCCCACTTGTAGGTGCGGGCCAGGCCCTCACCGTCGTAGTTCGTCACGAAGTCGAGCATCCCGGCACGGTCCGTCACGCCGGACGCGATCGCGGTGAGCATGATCGTCGCCAGGTCGTAGCCCTCGACCGAGTAGACGCCGGGAGCCTGGCCGTTGAGCGCCTCGTAGGCCGAGGCGAACTCGTCAGGAGCCGGGCCGCAGGGGCACGACAGGATCGCGCCCTTGGACGCGGCCCCCGCCTGGGTCACAAACTGCGGGTCGTTGGTGCCGTCCGCGGACACGAACGGGATGTCGACGCCCGCGTCACGCAGCTGCTGCGCGAACGGTGCCGCCTCGGCGTAGTAGCCGGCATAGAAGACCGCGTCGGCGTCCGAGCTCGAGATGAGCTGGGTCGCCGCGGCGAAGTCCTTGTCGCCGACCTTGACCTCGGCCGAGCACGAGTCGTCCGCCGCGTCACCCAGTCCCGCGGTGATCTCCTTGGCGAGGCCCACGCCGTAGTCCGAGTTGTCCTGGACCACGCAGACCTTCTCGTAGCCGAGCGTGTCCACCATGTACTTGGCGACCGCGGGGCCCTGGACCGCGTCGTTCGCCAGTCCGCGGAAGAACGTCTTCCAGCCGTTCTTGGTGATGTCGGGGTTGGTCGCCGACGCCGACAGCGACGGCAGGCCCGCCTGGCTGAAGACGTCGCCGGTCGCGGACGTCTCGCCCGAGAACGCCGGGCCGAGGAGCGCGATGACGCTCGCGTCGCCCACGATCTGCGGGGCGACCTGGGTGGCCTTCTGCGGGTCTCCCTCGGTGTCGAACTCCTTGATGGTGATCTGGCAGCCCGCGTTCGCGGCGTTGAACGCGTCGACGGCGACCTTGGCGCCGTAGAGGATGTTCTGCCCGAGCGCGGCGTTGGGGCCGGTCAGGGCGCCGGCCATGGCGATCGAGGTTCCCTCGGCGCACTCGGCCGTCCCGTCACCGGCCGGGTCGACGGGGTCGCCCGAGGTCTCGACCGGGACCTCCTGGCCGTCGATGTCGATCTGGACGGATGGCACGATCGCGAGGTCGGCCGTGCCGGTCTCGCTCGACGACTCTGTCGATCCTGTGTTGTCCCCCTGAGACTGAGTACCGCATGCGGTGATGGCGAGGGTGGCAGCCAGCGCGAGGGCCAGCCCACCCGTCGTTCGACGTGCTGTGCGTTGCATTCCGAACCTCCGTGCGCCAGATCGCACCCGGGTGCTCAGAGTCCTCGCACCCGCGGTGGATCACCTGAATATTCAGCACTGAATATCGTGCTGACGATGGCACAGGTCGGACGAGCGCGAAACCCCAGTTGCACAATTGCAACCAGAGAGTCACACACGGCGAACCGGACAACGTGCCCGAGGTTCCGGGCTCGGGTCCTGACGACCTGAGTGCATGGAACGTATGCGGACACCGTTACGCGAGACTCCGTGCCGCGTTACGGCACCGTCACGGGGACGTCTCGATTCGGCAGAGGCGCAGGTGAGGGGTCTGCGACCCGGGCTCAGGCCGGGTACTGCGAGAACGCGGCCGTCGCGGGGTCGGAGCCCAGGCGCGCGTCCGAGTCGAGCGCGTCGATCGCCGCGACCTCCTCGGCCGAGAGCTCGAACCCGAACACGTTGATGTTCGCGGCGATGCGCTCGGGGTTCACCGACTTGGGGATGACGATCCGTCCGCCCTGGACGTGCCAGCGCAGGATCGCCTGCGCAGGAGTGACACCGTGCGCGGCCGCGACCGCCGCCACGGCGGGGTGGTCCAGGTCCGCGCCTCGCCCGAGCGGCGAGTACGCCTCGACCGCGATGCCCGCGGCGAGCGTCGCGGCCTGCGTGGCCCGCTGCTGGTAGGTGGGGTGGACCTCGACCTGGTTGACGGCGGGCACCACGTCGGTCTCGGCAAGCAGCCGCGCGAGGTGGTCGGGCAGGAAGTTGGACACGCCGATCGCACGCGCGGCGCCGTCGGCGTAGAGCTTCTCGAACGCCCGCCAGGTCTCGACGTAGAGGTCCTTGCTGGGCACGGGCCAGTGGATGAGGTACAGGTCGACGACCTCGACGTCGAGGGCCTCGCGCGAGTCCTCGAACGCCTGGAGGGCCGGCTCGAACCCCTGGTCGCCGTTGCGCAGCTTGGTCGTCACGAAGATCTCGTCGCGGTGCAGCCCGCTCGCGCGCAGCGCCGCACCGACCCCGGCCTCGTTGTAGTAGCCGGCCGCGGTGTCGATGTGCCGGTAGCCCGCCTCGAGCGCCTGCTCGACGTTCTGCTGGGTCGCGTCGTCGGGCACCTTGAAGACGCCGAGGCCGACCTGCGGGACGGTAACACCGTTGTTCAGCACGACGCCGGGGACCTGGGAGGGAGAGACCATCACTCAGTTCTACCCCGCGCCCGGCGGTGGGCACCACCCGTCGCGCGCCACGGACGGCCGCCGCGGCCAGGGTGCCCGGCGCGTGAAGGTCGTGGAGCACCTGAGGCGGCCGTGCGAGGGGTCGAGGCGGACGCTGTGGCGCTCGCCTCATCGGCCCGTCCGGGCGCGACGCGCACCGTTCGGGCGTGGCACGGTGGCCTGATGTCCCCGCACGCCTCCCCGTCCCGCGGCCTGCCGTCGGGCGGTCCGTCCCCCGCGCACCCGCGGAGCCGGGCCGTCTGGGTCGTCGCCGTCGTCGTCTCCCTGCTGGTCGCCGCCGCGGGCGTCACGTTCTACCTGACGCGCGCGTCCGCACAGCCGTCGGCACAGCCCTCGCCGACCCCGTCACCGACCGCGACCCCGGTCCCCGCCGAGCGCGTGGACCCGCCGGCGGTCCTCGACCCGACCTCGGTCGAGAACCTCGAGATCCACCAGGAGTCGACCGCGGACACGGGCGACGCCCGCTCGGTCTCGACCGTCGCGATCCCGGGCGAGCGCTCGCTCGCGCGGGCGTTCGGCCGCTTCGTCGACGGGACGACGCAGGCCTACGAGTCGGCGATCGACCCCGGCGCGGTGGGCAACGAGCTCAACGTCGGGTGGGACCTGGTGCTCGCGCAGGGCGACGTGCTGGGCGTGCACGCCTCGACCTACGCCTTCACGGGCGGGGCGAACGGGGAGGTGGGCAGCCAGACGTTCTACACCGACCTCCCGCGCGCGACCACGACGTGGTCGTCGGACCTGCTCACCGCGGACGGCCGCAAGCAGGCCGCGGAGTGGGCGGGAGCGGCGCTCGCGGCCGAGGGGCTGGGGTTCGGCGAGCCCGTGCCGTCGTCGGAGGACACGTTCCGGGACGTCCGTCTCGGGCCCGACGGCGCAGCGACCCTGGTCTTCTCGCCCGGCCTGGTCTCGGCCCGGGCCGACGGGGAGCTGGCCGTGCGCCTCGAGCCGGACGCGACGCGGAGCGTCCTGTCGGCCGTCGGCAAGCAGCTTGCCGAGGTCGCGGCGAGCGGTGCAGCGTTCATCGGGATCGCCCCACCCCCTGCCGAGGAGCCGCCCGTGGCCGCTCAACCCCCCGCGTCGCCCGACGCACCGGACTGCTCGGTGCTGCGGTGCATCGCCCTGACGTTCGACGACGGCCCCGGCAGGTACACGTCGCAGCTCCTCGACACCCTGGCCGAGAAGCAGGCCAGGGCCACGTTCTTCCTCGTCGGTCGGTCGGTCCAGGCGAACCCGGACCTGGTGCGCCGCGAGGTCGCCGAGGGCCACGCCGTCGGGAACCACACGTGGTCGCACCCCGACCTGTCGAAGCTCGGTACCGACCAGATCTCGCAGGAGCTGCAGTCGACCGCGGACGCGGTCGAGGCCGCGTCGGGCGTCCGACCGACCCTCGTGCGCCCTCCCTACGGCGCGACGAGCGATACTGTGACGAGTGTCCTCTCCCAGCGCAACGAGCCGGCGATCCTGTGGGACGTCGACACCGAGGACTGGAAGAACAAGGACTCGGCCATGACCTCCGAAAGGGCTCTCGCAGGTGCCCGACCTGGGGCGATCCTGCTGATGCACGACATCCACGCCTCGACCGTGTCGGCCGTGCCGGGCATCGTGGACAGTCTGCGGGCCGCTGGTTACACGCTCGTGACCGTGCCCGATTTGCTCGGTCATGACCTGGTTGGTGGACACAAGTACTTCAATCGTTAGCAACAGGGGTAGCACAGTCGGAGTAACCCCTGTACCGTTACCGGTGAGATTGCAGTGCCTCGCTTGTCCTTGCGCAACGGCCCCATGCCACCGCGAACCTTGTTACCCAAGAGTTGACGACGAACACCGTGATGTTCGGCTCCAGATCATGGAGCTGTTTGAAACTCTAGAAGGAGATCCCCATGGCATTGGGAACCGTGAAGTGGTTCAACGGCGAGAAGGGCTACGGCTTCATCGCACCTGAGGACGGCAGCGCCGACGTGTTCGCGCACTACTCCGCCATCCAGACGCAGGGCTTCCGCTCGCTCGAGGAGAACCAGCGCGTCGAGTTCGACGTGACGCAGGGCCCCAAGGGCCCGCAGGCGGAGAACATCCGCCCGCTCTGATCTCACTCGCCTCCGGGCGTAGCTGATCATTGAACGAG
>NZ_JBHXBO010000286.1:0-4703 GCF_042726775.1 Oerskovia sp. NPDC060287 | reverse complement strand
TCACGGGACGAGTCGGAGCTCGTCCTTCGTCTGGGCCGCCACGGCCGAGACCGAGAACGGCCACGCGTACGTCTCGCCCGCGGCCCAGGTGCCCAGCTGGTCCTCGTAGTGCTTCGAGGCCGGGTGACCCGAGGCGCCCGTCACGGTGACCCAGGTCGAGGAGTCCAGGTCGTCGAGGTCGACGACCATGCGCATCGACGGCCCCGAGGTGACCTCGAAGTTCCCCGACGCGGCGTCCCACGAGGTGGCGTTGACGATCGAGGACCCGCCCGGCATGCTCACCGTGCGCGGGTTCATGTACGACCGGACGAAGCCCGGGACGGCGTCGTTGTCCAGGACGAGGTGCCCCAGGGACAGCGTGTGCAGCTTGCCCCACTCCCAGTCCGTCGTCTTCTTGGACAGCTCGGTCGTGAGGTCGAGGCGGGCCGAGACGAGCGCCTGGTTGAGGACCTCGTCACGGGTCTCCACGACGCTCACGGTCTGCCGGTCGTCCCAGAACGCGTTGGTCTCGTCCAGGAGCATGTTCTGGACCACCGCGAGCCACCGGCTGCCGCCCGCGGGGCGGATGTCCTCGGGCAGGTCGTCCCAGAACGTGATCTCGAGCAGGTTGCGCCACACGGCCGCGAAGTAGGCCGCCGCCGCGGAGTCCATGTCCATCGAGCGGTCCCAGTCGGTCAGCAGGTCCTGTCCCTCGGCGGCGAAGTCGTTGCGGACGCCCTTGCTGTTCTCGATGTCCTGGTCGAGCAGGGACGGGAGCAGGGCATCGGCGAACGGGCTCCAGTCGTCGTTCTGGATGGTGTTCATCATCTCGACGTCGATCTTGCGGCCCGAGTCGATCTCGGACTGCAGGAGCGTCCGGATGCGCTGCGAGCGGTAGCCGTAGTCCCAGTCGGTCGTGAGGAACGGGGTGGTCCCGGCGGGCAGCACGGCCTGGTTCGCCGCGACGATGAACCCCTCCTCGGGGTCGACGACCCCGGGCATCTGCTTGGCGGGCACGTAGCCCGTCCAGTCGAAGCGCTCGTCCCAGCCCGGACGGGGCCAGGTGCCGTCCGAGGGCACCGGTCCCTCGACGACCTGACGCACCGGGATCTTGCCCGGAGCCTGGTAGCCGATGTGGCCGTCGGTCGTCGCGAAGACGACGTTCTGCGCGGGCACCTCGAAGAGCGCGGCGGCCTCGCGCATGTCGTCGGCGCTCGCCGCGAGGTCGAACGCGAAGACCGCGTCGGCCGTACGGCCGGGCTCGAGCGCGGTCCACTGGAGCGCGACCTCGTAGTCCCCGAGCGGGGTGCCTTCGGTCGGGGCCTCCGCGACCCTGTCGAGCGGCAGCACGGTCGAGACGATCGGGCCGTGGAGCGTCGACGAGACCTCGAGCTCGACGTCCTGGCCCCCGTTGACCTTGATGGTCTCCGTGCGGGTCTCGAGCGGCACCCAGTCGTCGCCCCGCAGGTACGTCTCGTCACGGACGCGCTCGATGAAGAAGTCGGTGACGTCCGCGCCCATGTTGGTCAGGCCCCAGGCGACGTCGGCGTTGTGGCCGATGATGACGCCCGGGAACCCGGCGAACGAGAAGCCCGCGACGTCGAACCCGCACGACGAGCTCACGGTGTTGCAGTGGAGCCCGACCTGGGCCCAGACGCCGGGGGCCTGGAGCGCGAGGTGCGGGTCGTTCGCGAGGAGCGGCTTGCCGCTCTCGGTGTGCTCACCGGAGACGGCCCACGAGTTGGAGCCCGTCCCCTCACCGCGCCCGACGAGGACGGGGACGGCCGCGAGCGCTCGGTCCGCGGCACCGACCGCGGACTGGAGCTCGCTCCCAGCGAGGGTCGGCATGTAGCTCGTCTGCTCGACGTCCTCGACGTCGACCTCTGCCGGAGCGGTGGCCGTCGGGACCTCGGCGGGGTCGAGGATGGGAAGGTTCGTGTCCGAGACGTAGGCAGGGAAGAGCGTCGCGACCCGGGCGACGTCCTGTGCGACGCGGGCGGGGTCCTCGGTGCCCGTCGCCGTGCCGGCGAAGCTGCCGTAGGCGATGGCGCGCTCGAGCTCGTCGTCGTAGTTGCCGCGCAGGTCCCAGGCCATGGCCTTGAGCCAGGCGAGCGAGTCGATCGGGTCCCACGGCTCGGGGTCGGCGACGCTCACGCTCGTGCCGAGCACGGTGTACTCGAGCGCGATCTCGCTCGGGTCGCGGTCCTCGAGGTAGGCGTTCACGCCGTCCGCGTAGGCCTGGAGGTACGCCTTGGTCTCCGGCGCGATGATCTTCCACTCCTCCTCGGCGACGAGGCGCCAGCCGAAGGTGCGCGTGACCTTGTCCGCGTCGATCGCCTCCTTGCTGTCCCCGACCAGCTCTGCCAGGCGGCCCGAGGTGACGTGGCGGCGGTAGTCCATCTCGAAGAAGCGGTCCTGCGCCTGGACGTAGCCCTGCGCGCGGAACAGGTCCTCGGGTGTGTCCGCGTAGATCTGCGGCACGCCCTGCGCGTCGCGGAGCACGCTGACCTCGCCGTCCAGGCCGGGGACCGTGAGGGTGCCGTCGGTCTGCGGGAGAGGGCGGCGGACGGTCACGAACGTGAAGATCGACACCCCGACCAGCAGCACGACCAGCAGCGCGGCGATCGCGATCGTGGCCCGGCGGGCTCGAGAACCTCCCCGTCGGGACAGGTGGGCGGGCGGCGACGGGTCGCCGTGGACTCCGGCAGGGACTTCAGCAGACACGGTGCGAGACTACCCCGGGCGGGCCAGGCGTATGATTAGCACTCAGAAGCCCCGAGTGCCAGTCCGGCCCTGCCTCCGAGCGGGCGTCGGACGCCCGGTCCAGGCTCGCGCCCGGCCCGTGACGACCGCACTCCCCCCGCGACCTCTTGAGGAGAGACCGTGCCCACCTACGCGTACACGTGCACTGCCTGCGGCCACGCCTTCGACATCCACCAGGCGTTCACCGACGATGCTCTGACGGTGTGCCCGGAGTGCGGCGGACGCCTGCGCAAGGTCTTCTCGTCGGTCGGCGTGACCTTCAAGGGGTCGGGCTTCTACCGGACGGACTCGCGGTCCTCGAAGTCGTCCAGCATGGGCGCCGGCAGCTCGTCGACCACGCCCTCCACGGGGTCCAAGTCGTCTGACTCGTCGAGCAGCGGCTCGTCGTCGAGCGGCTCGACGGGCACGTCGTCGTCGAGCGGTTCGTCTGGTTCGTCGGGCTCTTCCGCGAGCTGACGCGCCTCCTGGCCGTCCACAGGCCGTCAGCGGCGCGAACCGTCCACAGCTGAGCCCGAGGTCGCACGCGACACCGCGCGGGCGCTCTACGGTCGCGCCATGTCTCGTTCCTCAGAGCGCTCCGGGCGCTCGGTCCGTCCGCGGTCCTCAGCAGCCCGACGGCGCCTGCACGCCCTCGCATGGCGGTCACGTCCCGTCGTGGTCGCCGTGGGGTGCGGCCTCGCGGCCGCGGTCGTCGTGGGCAGGGTGAGCCCGCCACCCCCCGAGACCAGCCCCGTGGTGGTCGCCGCACGGGACGTGGGGGCCGGGGTCGTGCTGACCGGTCGCGACCTCCGGGTCGAGGACGTCGTGTCGTCGCTCGCACCGCAGGCCTCCCTGACCAGGGTGAGCGACGCCGTCGGGCGCACGACGTCCGTCGCGCTGACGCGCGCGCAGCCCGTCACCCCGTCGCTCGTGGCCGCGGGCGACCTCGCTGCCTCGGCTCCCAGCGGGACGGTCGTCGCACCCGTCCGGCTGGCCGACCCTGCGGTGTCGGCCCTGCTGGGCCCCGGGGACCGGGTGGACCTCCTCGTCGCGGCGTCCGGCACCGACGATCCCACGGGCGGGGCGCCCGGCACGTACGTCGCGCGACGTGCGCTCGTGCTGGCAGGGGTGCCCGCCGAGGCCGCGGGCGGGCTGCTCGGCGGTGACTCGGCCGAGGACGGCGTGACGCTCGTGGCCGTGCTGCCCGACGAGGCTGCGTCGCTCGCAGGGCTCGGCCAGTGGGGCGGGCTCTCGGCCGTCCTGGTGCAGTAGTGACGCCCGCCGGCGGCGGCACCTGGACAGGGGGTGGGCCGAGACGCCCAGATGCGCGACCGCCTGAGCATGGAAGGATCGCGACGGTACAAATCCGCTGGCCGGACGCCGCCGAGAGATCGGCGCGCAGACCGGGTCTGCGCCCCTCTCGAAAGGAAACTGGCATGAAGAACGTGTTCAACGGCTTCAAGGAGTTCGTGCTCCGCGGCAACGCGATCGACCTGGCGGTCGGTGTCGTGATCGGCGGAGCGTTCACGCTCGTCGTCACGTCGATCGTCGACGGCCTGATCACCCCGCTCGTCGCCGCCATCTTCGGCAAGCCGGACCTGACGGGGGTCTGGAACTTCACCATCAACGGTGCCGACTTCAGCATCGGCCTCATCCTCGACGCTCTCTTCAAGTTCCTGTGCGTCGCTGCCGCTCTCTACTTCGTCATCGTCATGCCCATGAACCACCTGGCCTCGATGCGCAAGAAGGGCGAGGAGTCCGAGCCCGAGGCGCCGGCCGAGGACGTCCTGGTCCTCCAGGAGATCCGCGACCTGCTCGCGGCGCAGAACGCGCGCGGCGCGGGGCCGGGCTCCGGTCCGGTCGACGGGCCCAGCATCCGCTGAGGCTCGTGCTCGCGCCGTCAGGGCGGCGGCCGCGTGCCGCCCACCTCACCTGCGGGTAGAGGAAGGTGTTGTTTCTGCGTAGCCACCACAATGGTGGTG
>NZ_JBHXBO010000285.1:0-4713 GCF_042726775.1 Oerskovia sp. NPDC060287 | reverse complement strand
GCGAGGTAGTGCGCGGCGCGTCCTACCTCGCGCAGCACGTTCTACCTCGCGGTGGCAGGTGGCAGGTGGCAGGTGTCAGGGGCCGGTGGTCGGGGGGCCTACCGCCCGGCCCTCGGGTGCGATGCCCCGGCACTCCCGGCACTCCCGGCACTCCCGGCTGCGACCGCCGCGATCCGCCTGGCCGCCGCCGAGAGCTCGGTGCCGTCCTTCCAGACCATGCGCAGCCGCCGCGAGAGGTCGAGGCCGGGCACCTGGATCTCGACGAGCGTGCCGCGAGCCAGGTCGTCCGCGACCGTCAGCCGGGACAGCACCGCGACCGCGCCGCCGTACTGCACCGCGGTCTTGAGCGACGCGGTCGAGCCCAGGTAGGGCAGGTGGTCCGGGAGGCGGGCGCCGGCCTCCACGAGCGACTTCTCGAGCGTCTCGCGCGTTCCTGAGCCGCGCTCCCGGACGACGAGCCCACCGCTCGACAGCTCCTCGACCGTCGCGGTGCGACGCCGGCGCACGGCCCACGGGTGCGCCGCCGCGACGACCACGACCAGCTCGTCGTGGGCCAGGGTCCGGCTGCGCAGCCCCCGACGCATGGTCGAGCTCTCGATGAAGCCGAGCTCGGCGTCGTCCGACAGCACGAGCTCCATGACTGTCCGGGAGTTGCGCACGAGCAGCTCGACGTCGGGAGACGACGGCCCGCGGGCTGTCCCCGACGCGCTGCCCTGCCCCGCCGGCAGACCCGCACCGGCCCCGGGCACCGGGGTGAGGCCGTCGAGCGCGAGCGTCGCGAGCCAGCGAGGGGCGAGGTACTCCGCGATCGTCAGGCTGGCCGCGAGCCGTATCCGGGCCGAGGGTGCCTCGCGCAGGGCCGCGGCCGCGGTCTCGAACCGGTCCGAGGCGTCGACGACCTCGCGGGCCCAGGTCGCGGTCGCGCGCCCGGTCTCGGTGAGGCGGGCCCCGCGCGTCGAGCGGGCGACGAGCTCGAGCCCCAGGTGCCTCTCGAGGCGCCGCATGCCGGCCGAGGCGCTCGGCTGGGAGATGCCCAGCGCACGCGCCGCGGCGCTGATCGAGCCGTGGCTGTCGGTCGCGACGAGCAGCTCCAGGAGCCCGAGCGAGGTCCGGTCCCGACGTGGGGGAGGGGGGCTCGCAGGTGTCTGCGGGGTGCTCGCGGCCATAGGTTCATCCTATGGCTCGGTCGTCAGGTGGGCCTTCTGACGAGAAGGCCGGCGCGGCACATTGAGAACATGACCCCCACGACCGACCTCGACACCCCCACCCCGGGCGTCGACCACGCCGCCCGCCGGCCCACCACGCCCGCCCCCTCGACCGAGGCCACCGCCTCGGCTCCCTGGATCCGCCGCGCAGCCCCCGGGCTCGCGTTCTGCGCGCTCGCGACCGTCGTCGCCTACCTCCTCGCGCAGGTGGTCCCGCTCTCGCCCCTCGTGCTGTCCCTGCTCGTCGGTGCCGTCGTCGGCTCGGTGCTCGGAAGCCTGCGCCGCGCGCGCGGGGCGAGCGACGCCGTCGGGCAGACGACGCGTGCCGCGAGGTGGGCGGACGCCCTCACCACCCGGACCCAGGAAGGGACCCGGTGGACCGCGATGCGCGTCCTGCGCGCGGGCGTGGTCCTCCTGGGGCTCCAGCTCTCGCTGCCCGAGGTGCTCGCGCTCGGCTGGCGCGGCCTCGCGGTCGTGGCGATCACGGTCGCCGTGACGTTCAGCGCGACGCTCGCGCTGGGGCGCGTGCTGCGTGTCCCGCGCGTGACGTCGCTGCTCGTCGCGACCGGGTTCTCGATCTGCGGCGCGGCCGCGATCTCGGCCATGCAGGGCGTGGTCGGAGGAGGCGACGACGACGAGTCGCGCCGCGAGGCCGACGACGCCGTGGCGACCGCGCTCGCGCTCGTGACGATCTTCGGGTCGCTCGCGATCTTCGTGCTGCCGTGGCTCGCCGGGCTGCTCGGGCTCGCCGACGACCGGGCCGGGCTCTGGATCGGGGCGAGCGTCCAGGAGGTCGCGCAGGTCGTGACCGCGGGTGGCGCGATCTCCGCGGCGGCGCTCGCGACCGCGACGGTGAGCAAGCTCGCCCGCGTCGTGCTGCTCGCCCCCCTCGTGGCGGGGGCCGGGGTGCTGCGGGCGCGCAGCGAGCGCGTGGCGCGCCCCGCGGACGTCGAGGCCGCCACGGGGGCCCGTGCGGCCCGCAGGACGCCGCCGGTGCCCCTGTTCGTCGTGGGCTTCCTCGTGGCCGTGCTGGTGCGCAGCACAGGCTTGCTGCCCGCGTCGGTCGTGGAGGTGACGACCGTGGTCACGACGCTGCTCTTCACCGCGGCGATGTTCGCGATGGGTCTGGGGGTCGACGTCGCCCACCTGGTCCGCACGGGTCGGCGCGCGCTCGTGCTCGGGACGGCGTCGGCCGCAGTCGTGACCGGCACCTCGCTCGTGGCGGTGCTGGCGCTGACCTGAGGCGGCCCGCTGAGCCCGTCCACCCGATGCGGTCTCGACGCGCCGGCCTGCTGATGTACCGAGCGGTGCCCGGGCAGACCGGGCACCGCTCGGCACGCGCTACCGGACGGTCGCGTCCCAGCGCCAGCGGGTGCGGCGTGCGAGTCCGGGGAGCTCGCAGCGGCCCGTCGCCCACACGAGCACCTGTGCTGCCGGGAGGTCGCCGGTCCTGTCCGGCAGGTCGGGGAAGAGCCGCGCGAGCACCCGGGCGCTGAGGCCCTCGGGAAGGTCGGGGGCGATACCCGTGAGCCCTTCGAGGATGTCGCGCCCGTGCACGAGGATCTCGACGATCCCCATGGCCGCGAACCCCTGCGGGTCCGAGAGCCCGTACGGGTGGTAGGCGCGGGCCGTGTCCGGACGGGCGCCCACCTGAGCGGCGAGGAGCTCGCCGCCCGCGAGGAGCACCTCCGCCATCCCGGCCGCGCCCGCCTCGCGCTTGACGTGCGCGATCTCGTCCTCGCCCTTGGGGCCGGCGAGCGGCAGGTAGTCGAGCAGGGGAAGCCCTGCGACCTGGAGCGCGTAGGCGAGGAGGTCGTCGACGACGTGCTCGGCCGTCGCCCAGCACGACCACCGCACGGGCCCGGCCTGCGCGTCGAACGCGGCGTCCGGATGGCGACCCACGCCGTCGGCGAGCCAGCGTGCGGCGGTGCGGACGTCGTCGGGCGTGACGGGGCCGGGTGCGAGCCGGACGACCGAGACGCCGGGGTCCTCGGGCTGCGCGCTCACTCGTCGACCGCGCGGTCGGTGCGGTCCGCGCGCCAGCACTCGGCGCGATAGGGGAGGTCGACCTCGGTGAGCCCCGCGAGCGCGGGGTGGGTCGCCGCGAGGTGGTCGACGGCGTCGAGCAGCTCGTCTCGCTCGGCGGGCGGCAGCGTGAGCAGATGGCTCCGGGTCGCGGCGAGCGTCCGGAGGCTTGCGGCGGGGAGGTGGTCGGCCCAGTCGAAGGTCGCGTGCTCGAGCGGCGTGAAGGACTCGTCGACCCCGTCGAGCTGCGGGGTCCGGTGGACGGGCTCGAGCGAGTCGCCGCGGTGGATGATCTCGGTGAAGCGCTCGACCCAGTCGACCGTGTGGTCGCGGACGTTCCAGACGACGCCGAGCCGGCCGCCGGGGCGCAGCACGCGCGCGATCTCCGGGACGGCCGTCGCGACGTCGAACCAGTGCCAGGCCTGGGCCACGAGGACGGCGTCGACGCTCCCGTCCTCGAGCGGGATGCGTTCGGCCGTGCCGGGCAGGACGTGGGCGCCGGGCACGGCGTCCTTGAGCTGGGCGCGCATGCCGTCCGAGGGCTCGACCGCGGTCACGTGGAGGCCGCGCGCGACCAGCTTCTCGGTGAGCTTGCCCGTCCCTGCCGCGAGGTCGAGCACGTGGCGGGCCCCGGCGGGCAGCATCCAGTCGATCGCGGCGTCAGGGTAGGAGGGGCGGACGGCCCGGTAGTCGTCGGCACCTGCGCCGAACGACGACGCGCGTTCGGCGTGGGACGCGCGCGGGGTGGAGGACGGAGGCTCAGGGGGTGCTGCGGTGCTCATGTCTTCGACGGTGCCACGTCGCGTGGGCGAGGTCCACAGTTTCCTCGCGGTCGGCCGCGACGTGTCGGAGCAGTGGTGCCCGACGGCGGCACGTCCGTTCCGGACGCGGCTCACCCCGGGGTGCGGGCGGGAGTGGGCAGCGACTGGCAGCGACTGGCAGGGCGGCTGAGGGCGATTTGGCCGGACCGGGACTCTCCGGTAATGTTTTCTCTCGGTGAGGCGCTCACCCGAAGCCCGGGAACGGGAAGAGGGCGCGGCGCTGATACCTCCTTGGGGTATGGTGTAATTGGCAACACAACGGTTTCTGGTACCGTCATTCTAGGTTCGAGTCCTGGTACCCCAGCGCAGAGCAAGTAGCGCATCGAGTCGGTCAAACCGACGCGAATCGTGCAGTACAGTTCTCAACGGCACGGCGCCCCTCGGGGTGACGAGCTTAGGCCCCCATCGTCTAGCGGCCTAGGACGCCGCCCTCTCACGGCGGTAACACGGGTTCAAATCCCGTTGGGGGTACGTAGTACGAGGCCTGGCCATCGTCAGATGACCGGGCCTCGATGACGCTCGATCACTCTTCGGAGTGGGAGAGCTGTCCTGGCCCCCATCGTCTAGCGGCCTAGGTGGCTGGGATATCTCGTCGTGATCACGGGTTCAAATCCCGTTGGGGGTACCACCACGAAAGCCCGGTCATCGTCAGATGACCGGGC
>NZ_JBHXBO010000284.1:0-4743 GCF_042726775.1 Oerskovia sp. NPDC060287 | reverse complement strand
ACCTTGCGGTACCCGGGCCCTTCGTTCAATCCTTCCCGGCTGCCCTGAGCGCGAGGGCTCAGGAGCGGCCGGAGTGGATCAGGTGGTCAGAAGATCACTTGATGATCTTCGTGACACGGCCCGAACCGACCGTACGGCCGCCCTCACGGATGGCGAAGCCGAGGCCCTCCTCCATGGCGATCGGCTGGATCAGCGCGACCGTCATCTCGGTGTTGTCACCAGGCATGACCATCTCGGTGCCCTCGGGCAGCGTGATGACGCCGGTGACGTCCGTGGTGCGGAAGTAGAACTGCGGGCGGTAGTTCGAGTAGAACGGGTTGTGACGCCCACCCTCGTCCTTGCCCAGGATGTAGACCTGAGCCTCGAAGTCGGTGTGCGGGGTGATCGAACCCGGCTTGACGACGACCTGGCCGCGCTCGACGTCCTCGCGCTTGATGCCGCGGAGCAGCAGACCGGTGTTGTCGCCGGCCTGAGCCTCGTCCATCTGCTTGTGGAACGTCTCGATACCCGTGACCGTGGTCTTCTGCGGGTTGCGGATGCCGACGATCTCGACCTCGGAGTTGACCGCGAGGGTACCGCGCTCGACCTTGCCGGTGACGACGGTGCCACGA
Source organism: Oerskovia sp. NPDC060287 (assembly GCF_042726775.1). Taxonomy (NCBI): domain Bacteria; kingdom Bacillati; phylum Actinomycetota; class Actinomycetes; order Micrococcales; family Cellulomonadaceae; genus Oerskovia; species Oerskovia sp. NPDC060287. The sequence continues at coordinate 4,132 of NZ_JBHXBO010000284.1, read as the reverse complement.
CCGGTGATCGTGAAGACGTCCTCGACAGGCATGAGGAAGGGCTTGTCGAGCTCACGGACGGGCTCGGGGACGTTCTCGTCCACGGCCTCCATGAGCGCCTCGACGGACTTGACCCACTCGGGGTCGCCCTCGAGAGCCTTCAGACCGGAGACGCGGACCACGGGGGCCTCGTCGCCGTCGAAGCCCTGCGACGAGAGGAGCTCACGCACCTCCATCTCGACGAGCTCGAGGATTTCCTCGTCCTCGACCATGTCGGACTTGTTCAGCGCGACCAGCAGGTAGGGGACACCCACCTGGCGGGCGAGCAGCACGTGCTCACGCGTCTGAGCCATGGGGCCGTCGGTCGCCGCGACCACGAGGATCGCGCCGTCCATCTGAGCGGCACCGGTGATCATGTTCTTGATGTAGTCGGCGTGCCCGGGAGCGTCGACGTGAGCGTAGTGACGCTTCTCCGTCTCGTACTCGATGTGCGCGATGTTGATCGTGATACCGCGCTGCTTCTCTTCCGGAGCCTTGTCGATCTCGTCGAACTTGAACTCGGGGTTCACGTCCGGGTACTTGTCGTGCAGCACCTTGGAGATCGCTGCCGTCAGGGTCGTCTTACCGTGGTCGACGTGACCGATGGTGCCGACATTGACGTGCGGCTTGGTCCGCTCGAACTTGGCCTTCGCCACTGGGGTCCTCCTGGGACTTGGGTAGTTGTGCCGAACGATGCAGATGCACAAGACATCTGCGGGGCGTGCGGGTCGCTACAGGTTGATGGTTGTTACAGGGTCTTCGACCTGTGGGGACTCACTCGCCCCGGGTCTTCTTGATGATCTCTTCGGCAACGTTCCGAGGGACCTCGGCATAGCTGTCGAATGACATCGAGTACACAGCACGACCCTGGGTCTTGGACCGCAGGTCGCCGATGTACCCGAACATCTCGGACAACGGTACTTGAGCACGGATGACCTTGACACCCGTCGCGTCCTCCATGGACTGGATCATGCCGCGACGAGAGTTGAGGTCACCGATCACGTCGCCCATGTACTCCTCGGGCGTACGCACCTCGACCGCCATGACCGGCTCCAGCAGAACCGGGTCCGCCCGCTTGACGCCCTCCTTGAGGACCATCGAGCCGGCAATCTTGAATGCCATCTCCGAGGAGTCGACATCATGGTACGCGCCGTCGATGAGCGTAGCCTTCACGCCCACGAGCGGGAAGCCGGCGAGGACACCCAGCTGGAGGGCGGCCTGGATACCGGCGTCGACCGACGGGATGTACTCACGCGGGATGCGACCACCGGTGACGGCGTTCTTGAACTCGTAGAGCTCGCCGCCGTCGGTCAGGTCGAGAGGCTCGAAGGTGACCTGCACCTTGGCGAACTGACCCGAACCACCGGTCTGCTTCTTGTGCGTGTAGTCGATCTTCTCCGCCGCGCGGCGGATGGTCTCGCGGTACGCGACCTGCGGCTTGCCGACGTTCGCCTCGACGTTGAACTCACGACGCATGCGGTCGACGAGGATGTCGAGGTGGAGCTCGCCCATGCCGCCGATGACGGTCTGGCCGGTCTCCTCGTCGAGCTTGACGCGGAAGGTCGGGTCCTCCTCGGCGAGCTTCTGGATGGCGACCGAGAGCTTCTCCTGGTCGGCCTTCGTCTTGGGCTCGATCGCCACGTCGATGACGGGCTCCGGGAAGGTCATCGACTCGAGGACGACGGGGTTCGCGATGTCACACAGGGTGTCACCGGTCGTCGTGTCCTTGAGGCCGATGAACGCGTAGATGTGGCCGGCGCTGCCGAGCTCGACCGCGTTCTCCTTGTTGGAGTGCATCTGGAAGATCTTGCCCAGACGCTCCTTCTTGCCCTTGGTCGCGTTGAGCACCTGGGTGCCCGGCGTGACCTGGCCGGAGTAGACGCGGACGTACGTCAGCTTGCCGAAGAACGGGTGCGAGGCGACCTTGAACGCCAGAGCCGCGAAGGGCTCCGTGGCGTCGGGGTGGCGCTCGACGACCTTCTCCTCGTCCTTGACGTCGTGGCCGTTGATGGCCGGGACGTCGAGGGGCGAGGGGAGGTAGTCGATGACCGCGTCGAGCATGGGCTGGACGCCCTTGTTCTTGAACGCGGAGCCGCACAGGACGGGGAAGGCCTCGCCCGAGACGGTGAGCTTGCGGATCGCGGACTTGATCTCCGGGACCGTCAGCTCCTCACCGTTGAGGTACTTCTCGAGAAGCTCCTCGTCGGCCTCGGCGACGTTCTCGACGAGCTCGGCACGGTAGGTCTTGGCCTTCTCGAGGAGGTCCGCGGGGATCTCCTCGATCTCGTAGGCCTCGCCCATCTTGGTCTCGCCGCGCCAGACGAGCGCGCGCATCTCGAGCAGGTCGACGACGCCCGTGAAGTCGCTCTCCGAGCCGATCGGCAGCTGGATGACCAGCGGCTTGGCCTTGAGGCGGTTCACGATGGTGTCGACCGTGAAGTAGAAGTCCGCGCCGAGCTTGTCCATCTTGTTGACGAAGCAGATGCGCGGGACGTTGTACTTGTCGGCCTGGCGCCAGACGGTCTCGGACTGGGGCTCGACGCCCTCCTTGCCGTCGAAGACAGCAACAGCGCCGTCGAGCACGCGCAGGGAGCGCTCGACCTCGACCGTGAAGTCCACGTGGCCCGGGGTGTCGATGATGTTGATCTGGTTCTTGTTCCAGAAGCAGGTCACGGCGGCAGACGTGATCGTGATGCCGCGCTCCTTCTCCTGCTCCATCCAGTCGGTCGTCGACGCGCCGTCGTGCGTCTCACCGATCTTGTAGTTCACCCCGGTGTAGAACAGGATGCGCTCGGTGGTCGTGGTCTTACCGGCATCGATGTGGGCCATGATGCCGATGTTGCGGACCTTGTTCAGGTCGGTCAGCACGTCGTGTGCCACGGGTACTTCCCCTTTGTGTGGGTTGAGTCGGGGGCGATGCTTCGACCGAGAGGCCGGCTGGACCCGCCGACGGCCCCGGGGGTGAACCCCCAGGGCCGGTCGGTCGGACTACCAGCGGTAGTGCGCGAAGGCCTTGTTGGACTCGGCCATCTTGTGCATGTCCTCGCGACGCTTGACCGCGGCACCGAGGCCGTTGCTCGCGTCGAGGATCTCGTTCATGAGGCGCTCGGTCATGGTCTTCTCGCGACGGGCGCGCGAGTAGTCCGTGAGCCAGCGCAGCGCGAGCGTCGTCGAACGCACGGGGCGCACCTCGACGGGGACCTGGTAGGTCGCGCCACCGACGCGGCGGGAGCGGACCTCGAGGGCCGGGCGCACGTTCTCGAGCGCACGCTTGAGGACGACGACGGGGTCGCCGTCGGTCTTCGCGCGGACACCCTCGAGGGCACCGTAGACGATCGCCTCGGCGGTCGACTTCTTGCCGTCCAGGAGGACCTTGTTGATGAGCTGCGTGACGACCGGGGAACCGTAGACAGGGTCGACGATGAGCGGGCGCTTCGGGGCGGGGCCCTTACGAGGCATTAGCTCTTCTCCTTCTTGGCGCCGTAGCGGCTGCGAGCCTGCTTGCGGTTCTTGACGCCCTGGGTGTCGAGTGCGCCACGGACGATCTTGTAGCGGACACCGGGGAGGTCCTTCACACGACCGCCACGGACGAGCACGATGGAGTGCTCCTGGAGGTTGTGTCCGACACCGGGGATGTACGCGGTGACCTCGACCTGCGAGGACAGCTTCACGCGTGCGACCTTGCGCAGTGCGGAGTTCGGCTTCTTGGGGGTGGTGGTGTACACACGCGTGCACACACCACGCCGCTGCGGGGAACCCTTGAGGGCGGGAGTCTTGGACTTCCCGACCTTCGAGGTCCGCCCCTTGCGGACGAGCTGCTGGATCGTAGGCACTACGTCTCCGTGTCTTCTCGAGCTGGACCGGGGCGAACCCCGGCGGTGGTCTACGGGCTGTGGGCGCCGACGGCAAACGGCACCTGCGACGCAGAGCGTCGCAATCGCCACGTACCACCGGCTCGATGGTCCGGGCCCCGAACCACGGATCATCCGAGGAACACAGGGACCGGAATGCTCGCGCACTCACATCGGCTCGCTGGAGAACACCACAGCAAGCCCGACGGCGCGGGCACGGTCATTCACGATACCTGCCGGTTGGCAGGTAGTCAAAGCGAGAG
>NZ_JBHXBO010000283.1:0-4755 GCF_042726775.1 Oerskovia sp. NPDC060287 | reverse complement strand
TCGAGGTCGGCGACCTTGAGGTTCTTGAAACGGTCCCAGACCTGGTCCAGGCGGTCGAGCTCGGCGTCGGAACGCTTGCGGATCGCCGCCATCTCGCGCTCGGCCGAGTCGCGGACCTTGCGGCGGGCGTCGGCGCGAGCGCCCTCGGCCTCGAGCGCGGCCAGGTCGGCCTCGAGCTTCTGGGCACGGGTGTTGATGTCGTTGTCGCGACGGTCCGTGATCTCCTTCTTCTCCAGGTCGATCTCGTTCTGGAGGTTGGGGAGGTCTTCCTGACGGCCCTCGACGTCGACCGACGTGATCATGTACGCGGCGAAGTAGATGACCTTCTCGAGGTCCTTCGGCGCGAGGTCGAGGAGGTAACCGAGGCGGGAGGGCACACCCTTGAAGAACCAGATGTGCGTGACAGGAGCGGCGAGCTCGATGTGGCCCATGCGCTCGCGGCGCACCTTCGAGCGCGTCACCTCGACGCCGCAGCGCTCGCAGATGATGCCCTTGAAGCGCACGCGCTTGTACTTGCCGCAGTAGCACTCCCAGTCACGGGTGGGACCGAAGATCTTCTCGCAGAAGAGCCCGTCCTTCTCCGGCTTGAGGGTGCGGTAGTTGATGGTCTCAGGCTTCTTGACCTCGCCGTGAGACCAGTCACGGATGTCGTCTGCCGTGGCCAGTCCGATACGCAGCTCGTCGAAGACATTGACGTCGAGCAAGGTGGTCCTACTTCCTTCGTCTGCCGGCCTGTCCGGGGTTCGTCCCGGCCGGCGCGGTGGAGGTGCTACAGAGTGTCGGGTGGCGGTGGGGGCGGTCGTTCGTCACGAACGCCCCCACCCCATCCGAGATCAGATCTCGTCGATGCTGGATGCTGCGTTGGGGCGACGCGAGAGGTCGATGCCGAGCTCCTCGGCAGCGCGGTACACGTCGTCGTCCGACTCACGCATCTCGATGGAGACACCGTCGCTGGAGAGCACCTCGACGTTCAGGCACAGCGACTGCATCTCCTTGAGGAGAACCTTGAAGGACTCCGGGATGCCCGAGTCGGGGATGTTCTCGCCCTTGACGATCGCCTCGTAGACCTTGACACGGCCCGGGACGTCGTCGGACTTGATCGTCAGCAGCTCCTGGAGGGTGTATGCCGCGCCATAAGCCTCGAGCGCCCACACCTCCATCTCGCCGAAACGCTGTCCACCGAACTGCGCCTTACCACCCAGCGGCTGCTGCGTGATCATGGAGTACGGACCGGTCGAGCGGGCGTGGATCTTGTCGTCCACCAGGTGGTGGAGCTTCAGGATGTACATGTAGCCCACGGAGACCGGCTCCGGGAACGGCTCGCCGGAGCGGCCGTCGAACAGACGGGCCTTGCCGTCGCGCCCGACCATGCGGTTGCCGTCACGGTTCGGCAGCGTCGTGGAGAGCAGACCCGTGAGGGCTTCCTCCTCGAGGCCGTCGAAGACCGGGGTGGCCACGGGGCGACCGGGCTCGGACGATGCCGCGACGACGGGGAGGCGCTCCTTCCAGGAGAGGTCGCCCTCGCCTGCTGCGCCGTCCGTCTGCGAGATGTCCCAGCCCTGCTTGGCGACCCACCCGAGGTGGGTCTCGAGGACCTGGCCGACGTTCATACGACCGGGGACACCCAGCGGGTTGAGGATGACGTCCACAGGGGTGCCGTCCTCGAGGAAGGGCATGTCCTCGACCGGGAGGATCTTCGAGATGACACCCTTGTTGCCGTGACGGCCGGCGAGCTTGTCGCCGTCCGTGATCTTGCGTCGCTGCGCGATGTAGACGCGGACCAGCTGGTTGACGCCGGCGGGCAGCTCGTCGCCGTCCTCACGGTTGAACTCGCGGACGCCGATGACGGTGCCGGACTCGCCGTGGGGGACCTTGAGCGACGTGTCGCGGACCTCGCGGGCCTTCTCGCCGAAGATGGCGCGCAGCAGGCGCTCCTCGGGGGTCAGCTCGGTCTCGCCCTTGGGCGTGACCTTGCCGACGAGCACGTCGCCCGCGCCGACCTCTGCACCGATGCGGATGACTCCGCGCTCGTCGAGGTCCGCCAGGACGTCCTCGGAGACGTTCGGGATGTCCCGCGTGATCTCCTCGGGGCCGAGCTTCGTGTCGCGGGCGTCGACCTCGTGCTCCTCGATGTGGATCGAGGACAGGACGTCGTCCTGCACGAGGCGCTGCGACAGGATGATCGCGTCCTCGTAGTTGTGGCCTTCCCAGGACATGAACGCGACCAGCAGGTTGCGGCCGAGCGAGAGCTCGCCCTCGTCGGTCGCCGGGCCGTCGGCCAGCACGGAGCCGACCTCGACGCGTGCGCCCTCGTCGACGACGACACGCTGGTTGTACGACGTGCCCTGGTTCGAGCGGCGGAACTTGGCCGCGCGGTAGCTCGTCGTGGTCGCGTCGTCGTTGGCGACGACGATCATGTCGGCCGAGACCTCGGTCACGACACCGGGCTTGGTGGCGACGATGACGTCACCGGCGTCGATGGCTGCACGACGCTCCATGCCGGTCCCGACGAGCGGGGCCTCGGAACGGACCAGGGGCACGGCCTGACGCTGCATGTTGGCACCCATGAGTGCGCGGTTGGCGTCGTCGTGCTCGAGGAACGGGATGAGGGCGGTCGCGACCGACACCATCTGGCGCGGCGAGACGTCCATGTAGTCGACCTCGGTACCGAGGACGTCAGCCGTCTCGCCACCCTTGGTGCGGACCAGGACGCGCTCCTGACGGAACGAGCCGTCCACGTTGAGCTCGGTGTTCGCCTGGGCGATGACGTAACGGTCCTCGTCGTCGGCCGTCAGGTAGACGACCTCGTCGGAGACCTTGCCGTTCTCGACCTTGCGGTACGGCGTCTCGATGAACCCGAAGGGGTTGATCCGGCCGTACGAGGCGAGCGAGCCGATCAGACCGATGTTCGGGCCTTCAGGGGTCTCGATGGGGCACATGCGGCCGTAGTGCGACGGGTGGACGTCACGGACCTCCATGCCGGCGCGGTCACGGGACAGACCACCCGGGCCCAGCGCGGACAGACGACGCTTGTGCGTCAGGCCGGCGAGCGGGTTGTTCTGGTCCATGAACTGCGACAGCTGCGAGGTGCCGAAGAACTCCTTGATCGACGCCACCACGGGGCGGATGTTGATCAGGGTCTGCGGCGTGATCGCCTCGACGTCCTGGGTCGTCATGCGCTCGCGCACGACACGCTCCATGCGCGAGAGACCGGTGCGCACCTGGTTCTGGATGAGCTCACCCACGGCGCGGATACGACGGTTGCCGAAGTGGTCGATGTCGTCGGTCTCGACGCGGATCTCGACGGGCTCGCCGGCACGCGTGCCGGGGAGCGTCGTGACCTCTGCGTGGAGGGCCGCGAGGTACTTGATCGTCGCGACGATGTCCGTGACGGACAGCGTGGAGTCCGCGAGGGGCGCGTCGACGCCGAGCTTCTTGTTCGCCTTGTAGCGGCCGACCTTCGCGAAGTCGTAGCGCTTGGGGTTGAAGTAGAAGTTCTCGAGGAGCGAGCGACCGGCCTCGACCGTGGGCGGCTCGCCCGGGCGGATCTTGCGGTAGAGGTCGACGAGCGCCTCTTCCTCGGTGTGGACGTGGTCCTTCTCGAGCGTGTCGAGCACGGCCGGGAAGTCCGCGAACTCCTCGCGGATCTGCGACTCGGTCACGCCGAGGGCCTTGAGCAGCACCGTGACGGACTGCTTGCGCTTGCGGTCGACGCGGACGCCCACGGCGTCACGCTTGTCGATCTCGAACTCCAGCCACGCACCGCGCGACGGGATGATCTTCGCGGAGTAGATGTCCTTGTCGCTCGTCTTGTCGGCCTGGCGCTCGAAGTACACGCCGGGCGAACGGACGAGCTGCGAGACGACGACGCGCTCGGTGCCGTTGATGATGAAGGTGCCGCGCGCGGTCATGAGCGGGAAGTCGCCCATGAAGACGGTCTGGCTCTTGATCTCACCGGTGTTGTAGTTCACGAACTCCGCGGTGACGAAGAGCGGTGCGGCGAAGGTGAAGTCCTTCTCCTTGCACTCCTCGGCCGTGTACTTCGGGGGCTCGAAACGGTGGTTCGAGAAGGAGAGAGACATGGAGGAGCCGAAGTCCTCGATCGGGGAGATCTCCTCGAAGATCTCCTCGAGACCCGACGTCGCGGGGACGTCCTGGCGACCGGCAGCAGCCGCGGCGTCGACGCGTGCGCGCCACGCCGGGTTGCCGAGCAGCCAGTCGAAGCTCTCCGTCTGGAGCCCGAGCAGGTCGGGCACCTCGAGAGGCTCGTAGATCTTGGCGAAAGAGACGCGCCGGGAAGCGGTGCGGTTCGCGATAGCGTCGGCGGACGGAGCAGAAGGGGTGCGCGAGGCAGCCAAGAGGGGTCCTTCCCTGCAGATCGATTGCACGCTGTACGCTGCGTGGCTGGAGGACCTCTTCCCCCTGAGGCTGCCGTGGTGCACGATGGACGCACACCGAAGACGGTTCGGGCAGTTCAGAGGGTGCCGAGGGCACACGCGAGCGCAAAGCGCTAGCATACCCGGTCCGGTCAAGCGTGTCCAGCGACGCCAAATCACGGCCTGTCAAGACCGTTGTCGAGCCGCGTTCCACTCCCCCACCGGACCGGTGAGGACATCTTCTCGGTGGCCGCCATATGCCGCCCAAGAACACGAAAAAGATCCCTGCCCGACGGCGCCTGTCACCTTCTCGTGGAAGGTGGGCTCCGGCGTCGGGCCGGGAGACGCACAAGCGACGAGAGGCCCGCACCCCGGAGGG
>NZ_JBHXBO010000282.1:0-4786 GCF_042726775.1 Oerskovia sp. NPDC060287 | reverse complement strand
ACTTCGCGTGCGGTGCTGACCAATTCGTCGAAACCGCGGCTGGGGTCGACCTGGCTCCATGGCGGCCTACGCCATGCGCATCACGGACCTCGACCCGCTGCAGCACGGCCTGATCTTCGAGCGCTTCCTCAACCCGGACCGCGTGTCCATGCCCGACTTCGACGTCGACTTCGACGAGCGTCGGCGCGGCGAGGTCATCCGGTACGTCACGGAGAAGTACGGCGAGGACCGCGTCGCGCAGATCGTCACCTACGGCACCATCAAGGCCAAGCAGGCGCTCAAGGACTCCTCGCGGCTCCTGGGCTTCCCGTTCGCGATGGGGGAGAAGCTCACCAAGGCCATGCCGCCCGCGATCATGGGCAAGGACATCTCGCTCACAGGGATCTTCAACCCCGACGACAAGCGGTACAACGAGGCCGACGAGTTCCGCCAGATCCACGCGGCGGACCCCGACGCGCAGCGCGTCGTCGAGCTCGCCAAGGGCATCGAGGGGCTGAAGCGCCAGTGGGGCGTCCACGCGGCCGGCGTCATCATGTCGAGCGAGCCGCTCATCGACATCATCCCGATCATGCGTCGCCTCCAGGACGGCGCGGTCATCACGCAGTTCGACTACCCCACCTGTGAGGGCCTCGGCCTGATCAAGATGGACTTCCTGGGGTTGCGCAACCTCACGATCCTCGACGACGCGCTCGAGAACATCGTGATGAACGGCAAGGACCCGGTCGAGCTCGAGTCCTTGACGCTCGACGACCCCAAGACGTACGACCTCCTGGGCCGCGGCGACACCCTGGGCGTGTTCCAGCTCGACGGCGGCGGCATGCGGACGCTGCTCAAGCTCATGCGCCCCGACAACTTCGAGGACATCTCGGCCGTGGGCGCGCTCTACCGCCCGGGCCCCATGGGTGCCAACTCGCACACCAACTACGCGCTGCGCAAGAACGGGATGCAGGAGGTCACTCCCATCCACCCCGAGCTCGAGGAAGCCCTCGAGGACATCCTGGGGACCACGTACGGCCTGATCGTGTACCAGGAGCAGGTCATGGCCATCGCGCAGAAGGTCGCCGGGTACTCGCTCGGTCAGGCCGACATCCTGCGCCGTGCGATGGGCAAGAAGAAGAAGTCCGAGCTGGACAAGCAGTTCGAGGGCTTCTCGAACGGCATGAAGGAACGCGGCTACTCGATGGCCGCGGTCAAGACGCTGTGGGACATCCTGCTCCCGTTCTCGGACTACGCGTTCAACAAGGCGCACTCCGCGGCGTACGGCGTGGTCTCGTACTGGACCGCGTACCTCAAGGCCAACTACCCCACCGAGTACATGGCCGCGCTGCTCACGAGCGTGCGGGACGACAAGGACAAGTCGGCCCTGTACCTCAACGAGTGCCGACGCATGGGGATCACGGTCCTCCCGCCGGACGTCAACTCGTCCTCGGCCAACTTCACGGCCGTCGGCAAGGACATCCGCTTCGGTCTGACCGCGGTGCGCAACGTGGGCGCCAACGTCGTGGACGCGATCGTCGCGACGCGCGAGGACAAGGGGAGGTTCGGTTCCTTCACCGACTTCCTCGACAAGGTGCCCGCGGTGGTCTGCAACAAGCGGACCATCGAGTCGCTCATCAAGGCAGGCGCGTTCGACTCGCTCGACCACGCGCGGCGCGCGCTGCTCGTGGTGCACGAGCAGGCCGTGGACTCGGTCATCAGCGTCAAGCGCGAGGAGGCCAAGGGGCAGTTCGACCTCTTCGCGGACCTGGGCGCCGAGGACCCGGCCATGTCGTTCAGCGTCGACGTTCCGGACATCCCGGACTGGGACAAGAAGCAGCGCCTCGCGTTCGAGCGCGAGATGCTGGGCCTGTACGTCTCGGACCACCCGCTGTCGGGGCTCGAGCACGTCCTGACCCGGGCCGCCGACACGTCGATCGCGGCGCTCATGGCCGACGAGGCGCGCCCCGACGGGTCGACCGTCGTGATCGCGGGGCTCATCACCTCGCTCCAGCGCAAGATGAGCAAGAACGGCAACCCGTGGGCCGCGGTCACGATCGAGGACCTCGAGGGCGGGGTCGAGGTCATGTTCTTCGGCGAGACCTACCTCGCCTACTCCACGATCCTCGCGGAGGACCAGGTCGTGGTGCTCCGCGGCCGCGTGCGGCGCCGCGACGAGACCATGCAGCTCCAGGCCATGGAGGTCTCGCTCCCGGACATCTCGACGGTCGCCGAGACCCCCGTGCTCGTGAGCCTGCCCGAGTCGCGCTGCACCCAGCCCGTCGTCGAGAGGCTGCGCGAGATCCTCTCGACGCATCCCGGTGTGACCGAGGTGCACCTCAAGCTCACGAGCCCGGGTCGCACCAAGGTCATGCGCCTCGAGGACACCCTGCGGGTCGAGAAGAGCCCCGCGCTGTACGGCGACCTCAAGGCTCTGCTCGGTCCGAGCTGCCTCACGGTGTGACCGGACGGTGACGAGGGACGGCCTGGCCTGCGGGCCGGGCCGTCACGCCTGGCGCCCTGCAGGGGGGCCGGGCCAGCCGTCCGACCGCGGGCCGCGCTGCGTGTCCGGTGCGTCCGGCGAAGCGTCCCGCCCGGCGGGGCGCTCGGCCGGGCCGACGTAGACTCGCCGTCGTGATCCACCTGACCCCTGAGCAGCGCGTGTTCGTGACCGAGCGCCACCTGGCGACCCTGACCACCCTCCGAGAGGACGGCAGCCCGCACGTCGTCCCCGTGGGCTTCACGTGGGACCCCGAGTCGGGGGTCGTGCGCATCACCACGAACGACACGTCGGTCAAGGCGCTCAACGCCGAGCGGCTCACGCCCTACGGCGGACATCCGCGCGCGGCGGTCTGCCAGGTCGAGGGTGGGCGGTGGATCACGCTCGAGGGCACCGTCTCGCTCTCGCGCGACCCGGACGAGGTCGCCGAGGCCGTGCGCCGGTACACGAAGCGCTACAAGGAGCCGCGGGTCAACCCGCACCGGGTGGTCCTGCGGATCGTCGCCGACAAGGTCATGAGCTCGAGCTACATGGCGTTCTGAGACGCCCGAGGGGCTGGGGGCGTCCTGAGCGGACGTCCGGGGCGTGGCGGATCCTCCGGGCCGGCTGCCGGCCCAGCCCGCCCGGCGCGCGCCCGGTCCGGTTCCCCGGACGGGACGCGCCCGGGTCCCGTCAACCGACGATCGCGCCGATCTCGCCGGTCGGGACGTCGACCGTCACGACGTCTCCCCTGCGGAGCTGTCGGCCGCGACGGGTGTCGACCTCGCCGTTGACCTTGACCTCTCCCTCGGAGATGAGGTCACGGGCGTGGGCGCCCGACTCGACGAGGCTCGCGAGCTTGAGGAACTGGCCGAGGCGGATGACGTCGTCGGTGATCTCCACCGTGGGTGTCGTGGTCATGCACCCATTCTCTCGCGTCCGGGAGGCGCCGGGGAACTGACCACCTGCTGAATGGCCTGGAGGTGGGCTCGCGGCCCGGCCTACGATGGGTCGGTGATCAATCGCATCGACCTGCGTGGTCGTTCCCTGTCTCCCCGTGAGCTCACGGAGATCCTGCCTCGTCCGGAGATCGGCGTCGAGGACGCCGCGGAGAAGGTCGCTCCGATCCTGCACGAGGTCCGCCTGCGCGGCGCCTCGGCGCTGCGTGACCTCTCCGAGCGGTTCGACGGCGTGCGTCCGGTCCATCTGCGGGTCCCGGCCGAGCGCATGGCCCAGGCGCTCGAGACCCTCGACCCGCTCGTGCGCGACGGGCTCGAGGAGGCGATCCGTCGTGTCCGCACGGTGCACGCCGCCCAGCGCCCCCAGCCGTTCGCGGTCGACCTCGCCCCGGGCGCTCAGGTCCGTCAGCGCTGGATCCCGGTGCGCCGCGTGGGCCTCTACGTGCCCGGCGGGATCGCGGTCTACCCGTCGTCGGTCATCATGAGCGTCGTCGCAGCGCAGGAGGCCGGCGTGCGCGAGCTCGCGGTCGCCTCCCCGCCGCAGCGCGACAACGACGGCCTGCCGCACCCCACGATCCTCGCGGCGTGCGCGCTCCTGGGGGTCCAGGAGGTCTACGCGGTCGGCGGGGCCCAGGCGATCGGCATGTTCGCCTACGGTGCCGCGGGCAGCGAGCCGCAGGACGGCGACTACCTGTGCGAGCCCGTCGACGTCATCACCGGCCCGGGGAACATCTTCGTCGCGGCCGCCAAGCGGCTCGTGCGTGGCGTGGTCGGCATCGACTCCGAGGCGGGCCCCACCGAGATCGCGATCCTCGCCGACGGCGGCGCGGACCCGACGCACGTCGCGCTCGACCTCATCAGCCAGGGAGAGCACACGCCCGACGCCGCGGCCGTCCTCGTGACACCGTCGGTCGAGCTCGCGGCCGCGGTCGACGCACGGCTCGTGGACCTCGTCCCCGAGACCAAGCACGCTGCGCGCGTCGCCCAGGCACTGTCGGGCCCGCAGTCGGCGATCATCGTGGTCGACGACCTCGAGCAGGGCCTCGACGTCGTGGACTCGTACGGTGCCGAGCACCTCGAGGTCCAGACGGCCGACGCTGCGGCCGTGGCCGAGCGCGTGCAGAGCGCGGGCGCGATCTTCGTCGGCCCCTACTCGCCCGTGCCGCTGGGCGACTACATGGCGGGGTCGAACCACGTCCTGCCGACCGGCGGGTGCGCGCACTACTCGAGCGGGCTCGGGGTGCACAGCTTCCTGCGTGCGGTCCAGGTCGTCGAGTACTCGGCCGACGCGCTCCAGGAGCTGGCCGACCGCATCGTGGCCGTGGCCAACGACGAGGACCTGCCCGCCCACGGCGAGGCCATCAAGGCGCGC
>NZ_JBHXBO010000281.1:0-4855 GCF_042726775.1 Oerskovia sp. NPDC060287 | reverse complement strand
GGCGTCAGCAGGTACGCCTTCCTGCGCCACCGCCGCGCCGTCGCCCGCCTGCTGGCCGCCCTGGAGGCGGGCGACCCGCCGCGCGGCTGCGACGCCGCCGTCCTCCTCGACCGGGCCGCCGCCGGCCGGCTGCGCGCCCTCACCTTCCGCGCCTGAGTCAACTCCCGCTCCCCGACCGGCCCGCGACGCGGGTAGGGTCGGGGCGCAGGCGAGGGCTAGCGGGAGCCGCAGGTCACGCGCGGAACCACACCGTGGTGTCCGAGGGCACGCGCACCTGCGGGTCGACGCTGCGGTCGGAGAACGTGGGTCCGCTCTCGACCAGCACCTGCGCGCCGTGCGGCAGGACGACGGGCTCGGAACCCAGGTTCGCCAGGACCACCACGTCGCCGTTGCGGAACGCGATGACGTCCGAGGAGTCCGCGTAGGCGTCGACCCAGGCGAGCGAGCCCGCCCCGAGGTGCTCGGCCTTGCGGATCTCGAGCGCAGCCTTGTACATCTCGAACGTCGAGCCGGCCACGCCGTACTGGGCGTCGGCCGCGAGGGCCTTGTACGACTCGGGCTGGGGGAGCCAGGTCTTGTCCGTCGCGCCGAACCCGAGGCCGGGGGCCTCGGCGGACCAGGGGATCGGCACGCGGCAGCCGTCGCGGCCTGCCTCGGCGCCCTCGGTGCGGAAGAACGCGGGGTCCTCGCGGACGTCGTTCGGCAGCGAGGTGTGCTCGGGCAGCCCGAGCTCCTCGCCCTGGTACAGGTACGAGCTGCCCGGCAGGCCGAGCATGAGCAGGCTCGCGGCGCGGGCGCGGCGCAGGCCGAGCTCCTCGTCGGGCTGGGGCTCGTGCGCGAAGATCCCGTTCGGCCGGAGGCCGGGCTCGGCCAGACCCAGGCGCGAGGGGTGACGCACCACGTCGTGGTTGGAGAGCACCCAGGTGGTGGGTGCGCCGACCTCGTCGGAAGCGTGCAGCGACGCGGCGACGACGGCGCGCAGGGGCGCGGCGTCCCAGGCCGTGGTCAGGAACGAGAAGTTGAAGGCCTGGTGCATCTCGTCCGGGCGCACGTAGCGGGCCAGGCGCGAGAGCGGCTCGACCCAGGCCTCGGCCACGAGGGCACGGTCGCCGTCGTACTCGGCCAGGACCTTGTGCCAGGCGCGGTAGATGTCGTGCACGCCCTCCTGGTCGAACATGGGGCCAGAGTTGCCGGCACCCGTGGAGCCGTCCTCGGGCGCGCCCGCGTCGGTGCCGTCGACCATGGAGACCGAGCCGTCCCAGTCGGGCAGCCCGTCCTGCTTGACCATGCCGTGCGCGACGTCGATGCGGAAGCCGTCGACGCCCTTGTCGAGCCAGAAGCGCAGGACGTCCTCGAACTCGGCGCGGACCTCGGGGTTGTTCCAGTCGAGGTCGGGCTGGGTCGAGTCGAACATGTGCAGGTACCACTGACCCGGGACCTCGCCCTCGGCACCGGTCACGACGTGCGCGCCGGCGCCTGCGGTCACGCGGGTCCATGCCGGTCCGCCGAAGATCGACTGCCAGTTGTTGGGGGGCAGCTCGCCGTTCTCGCCCTTGCCCTCGCGGAACAGGTAGCGGGCGCGCTCGGGCGAGCCCTCGGGCGCGGCGAGCGCCTCCTGGAACCAGGCGTGCTGGTCCGAGGTGTGGTTCGGGACGACGTCGACGATGACGCGGATGCCCATCTCGTGGGCGGCGGCGAGCATCTCGTCGAAGTCGGCGAGCGTGCCGAACAACGGGTCCACGTCGCGGTAGTCGGAGACGTCGTAGCCGGCGTCCTTCTGCGGCGAGCGGTAGAACGGCGAGAGCCAGACCGCGTCGATCCCCAGCGCCTTGAGGTGCGGCAGGCGGGCGGTCACGCCGGGCAGGTCGCCGATCCCGTCGCCGTTCCCGTCGGCGAAGGAGCGCGGGTACACCTGGTAGATGACCGCGTCGCGCCACCACTCGCCCGGGCCCTCGTGGGCCGCGTGGACGAGCCGGGTGGCGGTCAGTGCAGGTGCGGAGTCGACCTCGGCAGCCGGGATCGAATCGATACGAGACATGGAGTACAGGTCCTCACTGTGTGCGGGGTGTGGCGTGGTGGAGCTCGTTCTGGGGATGGCGATCGACGGACCGGGGCGCCTGGTGCTGCGAGGCGGTCCGTGCTGAAACCGGGCGTGTCGTTGCCCGGAGGATCACCGGTACGGGGACCGTGGGCGCGACCGTCGAAGGAGGCTGGCCCGACGAGCCGTCGTCCGAGTGTAAGCGCTTACGGCTGGGGGTTGTCGAGTCGGTGGCTCGGTGCCGCGCCCGTCGAGCCGCGCACGATGAGCTCGGGCTGGAACAGCAGCTCGGAACGCGGAGCCCTGTCGCCCGAGATCTCGGTGAGCAGCGCGCTGATCGCCGCCTGCCCCATCGCGGCCACGGGCTGGCGCACCGTGGTCAGGGGTGGGTCGGTGAAGGCGATGAGCGGCGAGTCGTCGTAGCCGACGACCGACACGTCCTCCGGGACCCGCAGGCCCCGCGCACGTGCTGCCCGGATGGCGCCGAGCGCCATGAGGTCCGAGCCGCAGACGATCGCGGTGTGCCCCGAGTCGATGAGCTCGCCGGCCGCGGCCTGCCCGCCCTCGACCGTGAAGAGGGTCACGACGATGTGCTCGTCCGCCTCAGCGACGTCCGAGACCAGCCCGTGGCGCACGAGCGCGTCCGCGAAGCCGGCGAGCTTGCGCTGCGCGGGGACGAACCGGCCGGGCCCGATCGCGAGGCCGATCCTCCGGTGGCCGAGCGACTCGAGGTGACGCACCGAGAGCTCGACGCTCGCGACGTCGTCGGGAGAGACGAACGGGGCGTCCACGCCCGGCGCGTAGCCGTTGACCAGGACGATCGGCATGCCGCGGCTGCGCAGGCGCTCGTAGCGGTCGTGGCTCGCCTGCGTGTCGGCGTGCAGGCCGGAGATGAAGACGATGCCGTCGACCGCGTGGTCGAGGAGCATCTCCACGTACTCGTCCTCGGTGGTGCCCCCCGGCGACTGCGTGCACAGTAGGGGGGTGTACCCGTGCTCGGAGAGCAGCGACTCGATGATCTGCGCGAAGGCGGGGAAGACGGGGTTCGTCAGCTCCGGGACGATCAGACCGACGAGGCCCGCGGACCGGTTGCGGAGCTTCTCGGGACGTTCGTAGCCGAGAAGGTCCAGCGCGGCGAGCACCGCTTGGCGCGTCTCGCTGGCGACACCGGCCTTCCCGTTCAGGACGCGCGAGACCGTCGCAGTACTGACGCCGGCTTGTTCGGCGAGATCTGTGAGACGGGTACGCACGTGGGGCAGTGTAGGTGACACCGGACCTCCTCGTCCTGGTTGCTCGCCGGTCGGATGGTTCTCGACGGGCGACTGTGTGCGACGAGACTGTTTCGCCGTTGTGTGTAAAGCGTTGCATGAAAGTTACCGCAAGCGCTTGCACGATGGCTACCCGACGTCGTACGGTCGTCCACATCAGGGCCAAGGGAGGCAGGTTCGCCACCCTCGGCTGACATCTCGATTGCTTGGAGTGACTCAGATGCGACGGAGCATCCTTCTAGCCGCAGCGCTCGGCACCACGCTGGCGCTCACTGCCTGCTCCGGCGGCGGCAGCGGAGACGACGAGACCACCGCGGGGTCCGGCGAGTCGACCGGCTCGACCGGTGCGCTGACGGTCTGGGTCGACGAGACCCGCCAGGCTGCGGTCACCGACGCCGCGAAGGCCTTCGAGGCCGAGAACGGCACCAAGGTGGACGTCGTCCTCAAGAACTTCGACGACATCCGCGCGGACTTCCTCGCGCAGGTCCCGACCGGCAAGGGCCCCGACATCACCGTCGGCGCGCACGACTGGCTCGGCGAGTTCACGACCAACGGTGTCGTCGCGCCCCTCGAGCTGGGTGACAAGGCGTCGGAGTTCGAGAAGGTCTCGATCGAGGCCTTCACGCAGGACGGCCAGGTCTACGGCCTGCCCTACGCGATCGAGAACATCGCGCTCATCCGCAACACCGCGCTCGCCCCCGCGGCCCCCGCCACGTGGGACGAGGCCATCGCCGCAGGGCAGGCCGCCGGGACCAAGTTCCCGATCCTCGTGCAGTCGGACGGCGCCAAGGGCGACCCGTACACGCACTACCCCTTCCAGACGTCGTTCGGTGCCCCGGTGTTCTCGCAGAACGCTGACGGCTCCTACACCTCCGAGCTCGCCATGGGCGGCCCCGAGGGCCAGGCGTTCGCGACGTGGCTCGGCGCGCAGGGTGCCGCAGGCAACCTCAGCCAGGACACGACGTACGACATCGCGGTCGAGGCCTTCAAGAACGGCGAGTCGCCCTTCATCGTGGGTGGCCCGTGGATGATCGAGTCCTTCGAGGGACTGAACCTCTCGATCGACCCGGTCCCCAGCGCCGGTGGCCAGCCCGCTCAGCCGTTCGTGGGCGTGCAGGGCTTCTACCTGAGCAACCAGAGCAAGAACGCTCTCGTCGCCAACGACTTCCTCGTCAACTTCCTCTCGACCGAGGAGGCCCAGACGGCCCTCTACAAGGCGGGCAACCGTTCTCCGGCGCTCACCGTCTCGGCTGACAAGGCCGCTGCCGAGGACCCGATCATCGCCGGCTTCCGCGCCGTCGGTGCCGACGCCGTCCCGATGCCCTCGATCCCCGAGATGGCTTCCGTGTGGAGCTTCTGGGGCGTGACCGAGGCCGCCATCGTCAACGGCGCAGACCCGATCCCCACCTGGGACAAGATGATCGCCGACATCCAGGCAGCGGCGCGTTCGGCGTGGGTGGAGGTCAGGAGGGTGTCGGTGACCTCCTTGACCTTGGCGTAGGGGATGCGGGCGTGGTGGATGGCGGTGGAGTCGTACGCGGTGAGGCCG
>NZ_JBHXBO010000280.1:0-4870 GCF_042726775.1 Oerskovia sp. NPDC060287 | reverse complement strand
CCCCGGAGGGTGGGCGCCGCCGTCGGGCCGGTGGTGCTACCGGCAGGTGACCGCCGCGTGCGCTGCAGTGCTCGTGCTCTGCACGCCCGCGCCGTCCACGTTCTTGTAGGCCACGAGCTTGGCCTCCCCGGCGTCGAGCGACGCACCCCGGGTCAGGGTGTGCTCGACCGTGCTGCCCACGGGGATCTTGCTGAACTTGTGCTCACCCGCGGCCGAGGTGACCCGGACGTCGATCGGCACGCTGTCCGTGTTGGTGACCGTGACGTGGATGCTCGCGGTCCGACCGTTGCACGCGGCCGTCGCGGTCGACGTGAGCAGGACCGAGGTGCCGCCCGGGCCGGCCGGGATGGTCGATGCCGCGCCGGACTGCTCGAACGTCGGCGTGCCGAACGTCGCGAACCAGTCCTTGGCCTGGTTGAAGTCCTCGGTGAAGGCCCGGGACAGGACCAGCAGCAGGCGGGCCTTGACCGCCGTCAGGTCCTCACCCGCGAGGACCCCGTTGCTGCCCCCGTAGCTCGACCCGGACCCGGTCCGGGTCGTGCTGACGAACCAGACCCCCTTGGACACGGCCTTGCTGCGCTCCGAGCTCATGGCACCCGAGATGCCTCCCGCCCCGGTGCCCGCCGTGACCATGCCCTTGACCCCGGCGTCGGCGAACGCCTTGACGGCCTCGCCGCCGGCCTGCTGGTAGGACATGACGATCTCGACGCGCGGCAGCGCCTTGGGGTCGACCTTCGAGACGTCGAACGGCGTGAACCACGACTCCTGGTCGCAGCTCATGACGCGGGCCGGTGCCCGGCCCAGCGTGATGTTGGCGCCGTCGATCCAGCCCAGGACGCCGTACTCGCGCGTCTGGAACGTGTCGGTGCGGTAGGCGTTGGTCTTGGTGACCTCGCGGGCCGCCTGGATCTCGTCGTTGAGCATGAGGACGGTCCCGAAGCAGTACGTCTGCTGGCTCGCCGCGAGGCGCACGGCGTTGTAGAGGTTCGCGGGCGCGTCGGACCCGAAGACCGCCTTGTCGGCCGGGGTGTCGCCCGCGCCCCACGGGCGCATGGAGCCCGAGGTGATGACGGGCTTGCGCGACTGGACCGTGAGGTCGAGCCAGTACGCGAACTCCTCCTGGGTGTCGGTGCCGGTCGTGACGACCACGGCGTCCGCGGTCTCGAGCTGCTTCTCGACCTCGAGCGTGAGGGCGTGGAACTGCTCCATGGTGTAGCCGGAGGATCCGGCGTTGCCGAACTGGACCGCGGTCACGTCGGCGATCTGGTCGATCTCGGGGCGGAGCGTGTCGAGCATGTCGGACATGAGGTAGGTGCCCGCGCGGTAGCTCGTGAAGCCGTCGCGCGTGCCGGCCTTGCCCGCCATGGTGCCGCCCGTCGCGACGACCACGACCTTGGGCTTGGACGTCGTGGCCGCGGCGGTCACGGCCTGGTAGCTGGTGGACGTGATGCCCAGCGGGGTCGTGCCGGAGGCGAGGACCAACGGCTGCTGCCCCTGCGCAGCGGCCGTGGTGCGGGACTCGGCGATCGAGTAGGCGACGACGGAGACGAGCGAGACCAGGGCGAGGAGGAGCGCGACGCCGGCCGCGAGGGCGCGGCCGGACAGGGTCAGTGTCAGGGATCTCACGAGAGCCTTTCGGTCAGGGGGACGTCAGGGCTCGGACGCTATGTGGGGCCTGTTTCCTGGGCATTGCCTGTGTGTAAGAAGCACGGTTGTGCTGGTTCGCGAGGGTTGTCAGGTGGAGGCGAGCTGCCGCGCTGCGGGCATATGCTGTCGCGAAGACAGAAAAATCTGGAGGGTACTCATGCAGTTCAGCAACAAGGTCGCGCTCGTCACGGCCTCCGGCGCAGGCATCGGCGAAGCCGTCGCGAAGCGGCTCGCCGCGCAGGGAGCGGCCGTCGTCGTCTCCGACGTGAACGACGAGGCCGGCGCCCGCGTGGTCGCCGAGATCGAGGCCGCGGGCGGCCGCGCGGCGTACCGCCGCGCGAACGTCGCCGAGCCTGCCGACGTCACCGCCCTGGTCGCGTTCGCCGTGGAGACGTTCGGGGGGCTGCACCTCGCGGTCAACAACGCAGGGGTCGGCACGCGCCCGTTCCGCCTCGACCAGATGCCGCAGGACGGCTGGGACCGCACGCTCGACATCACCCTGCGCGGGACCTTCCTGTCGATGAAGGCCGAGATCGCCCAGATGCTCGTCCACGGCGGCGGCAGCATCGTCAACATCGCCTCGATCGCCGGGCTCAAGGCGTCACCGGGCCTCTCGCCGTACTCGGCCGCCAAGGCCGGCGTCGTCTCGCTCACGCGCGGCACCGCGATCGAGTACGTGACCGACGGCATCCGCATCAACGCGGTCGCGCCGGGTGCGATCGAGACGGCGGCGCTCGCGTCGCTGCCCGAGGAGGCTCGTGCCGGGTACGCGGCCGACGTCCCCATGAAGAGGCTGGGGCAGCCGTCCGAGATCGCCGACGCGGTCGCGTTCCTGCTCTCCGACCAGGCGAGCTTCATCACGGGCGTCGTCCTGCCCGTCGACGGCGGCACGCAGGTCGCGTGACCGACGCACCACGCCCCGCGACAGGGGCCTCCCTCGGGGCGGGGCCGGGTTCCGGCCCCGCCGCGGGGAGCCCCGGGCCCGCGCAGGGCGACGCCCGCGTGCCCGGCTACCGGTCCGACCTGCTCGACTCCCTGGTCCGCGTCATGGGCCTGTGGACGAGCGGGGACTTCCTCGCCGCGGTCGCGGCGCGCGAGGGGATCGACCTGGACTCCCCGGCGATCGTGGTCCTCACGATCGTGTGGCGGCAGGGGCCGCGGCGCCCGTCGGCGCTCGCGGAGCACCTGTCCACCGGGCCGTCGAACGTCAGCAAGATCGTGCGACGCCTCGACGCGGCGGGCCTCACCGAGCGTCGCGAGGACCCCGACGACGCACGGGCCGCACGCGTCCACCTCACCGCGGCAGGGGCGCGGGTCGCGAGGACGTTCGTCACGGCAGGGGACCGGCTCGTCGACGAGCTGCTCGACGGGTGGGACCCGCAGGACCGGCTGGCCTTCGCCGGGCTCATGCGCCGGTTCGAGCAGGCGAGCGAGGGGTTCCTCGAACGGTCCTGACGGGCACCGCGCCGGGACCGGCCGCGCCTGCTCGGAGCGCTCACCGCTCATGCCCACAGCAGCTGCCACCACGTCTCGTCCGGAGCGTCGGCGCGCTGGACGCGGCGGATCCGGTGCGGTGCGTGGACGGAGCCGGTGAGCCCGATCTCGTCGACCACGTACGCCCACAGCAGCTCGCACTCGCAGCCCGGGGCGTGGTGCTCCGTCACGAGCAGGTCGGCCTCGAGGCGCACGATCACGCCCTCCGCGACGAGTCGTTCGTCGCAGCGTCCGGGACCCAGCACGAACCCGTGGACCGTGAGCTCGCCCGGGTGCTCGACCGCCGCGCGCAGCATGGTCCCGAGCGTGGGCGAGCCGTTGGACCGGTCGGCGAGCAGGGGTGCGGCGAGGCGGGCCAGCAAGGCCTCCGCGACCGGTGCGTCGAGGTGCGCGAAGAAGGACGGCTCGAGCGGGTCGTCGTCCACCTGGACGATCCCTTCGAGGAGCTCGGGGACCGCGTCGTCGAGCAGCCAGCCGTGCGTGTGAGGTCCGTGGACGTGGTGGAAGCCGTCCGGGCCGTTGGCCACGTCGGCCTGACGTCCCCAGGCAGCGCGCAGGGTGCGCAGGCCCGGCGGTGAGACGGGGTGCGGGGGCGTGGCTCGGCGTCGGGGGTGCGAGGACCGGGTGCTGTGGGTCATGCGGGCAGCGTGCTGCAGCACGACCCGCGCGTGCAGCGGCGAGACGGCCTCCTGTGGACGGTCCCGGTGAGCCGGGGCTTGTGGATGACCCCCGAGCCCGCAGAATGAACGGGAGACCGTCCCGGGATCCTGGACGTCTCGCCGGATCCAGGACGCGGTCGTCTGCGCGACCGCAGCCTCCCGCGTGAACGTGCCCGGCAGAGCAGCCGACGAGAGGAACGCTCGATGAACGCAGTGCGTGCGACCACGGTGCTCGTGACGGGCGGCACCGGCACCCTCGGCACCCCCACCGTGTCCCTCCTGCGGGCCGCCGGGCACGACGTCCGGGTCCTCAGCCGCTCGACCGACCGCTCGACCGTCCCGGGCCTCGTGACGGGCGACCTGACCACGGGCGCGGGCCTGCGCGAGGCGTTCGACGGCGTCGGGGTCGTCCTGCACCTCGCGACCCGTGGGCCGCGGGCCGACGTCGAGATGGGTCGTCACGTCGTGACGGCGGCTCGTGAGGCGAGCGTGGGGCACGTCGTGTTCCAGTCGATCGTGGGCGTCGACCGCATCCCGCTCGGCTACTACCGGGCCAAGGTCGAGGTGGAGTCGATGCTCGCCGGGTCTGGGCTGCCGCACTCGGTCCTGCGGGCCACGCAGTTCCCGCAGCTCGTCGTCGGGCTCTTCACGGCGCAGCGTTTCTCGCCCGTCCTCCTCACGCCCGCTCTCCAGGTCCAGCCGATCGCGGTGCCCGACGTCGCCGCGCGGCTCGTGGAGATCGTCGCCGCCGGGCCCTCGGGCAGGGTCGCCGACATCGGCGGACCCGAGCGCATCACGGGTCGGGAGGCTGCGCGCGCCTGGGCGAGGGCGACGGGGAGCCGGCGCGAGGTCGTGCGCGTGCGGGTGCCCGGCAGGACGTTCGCGGCCTTCGCTGCCGGGCACCACCTGGTCCCCGGCAAGCCCTACGGGACCGGGACGTACGGGCAGTACCTGCTCGAGAGGTACGGCTCGGGGCGGTGACGGGCGGGCGCGGCGGACGGACGGGCGCGCGAACGTGCTCTTCCCCGGCCACGTGCCCGACGGCGCCGCTCACCTGCGGGGTGAGCGGC
>NZ_JBHXBO010000279.1:0-4893 GCF_042726775.1 Oerskovia sp. NPDC060287 | reverse complement strand
ACACCCCACCCCCACCCCCACACCAAGGAGCATCCGTGCGTTTCCAGGTCCTCGACATCGTCTTCAACCCGCCCCACCCCGTCACGGGCGAAGCCGTCCCCGCGGCCGACCGCCTCGAGCGTGTCGTCGAGACCGCGGTCCTGGCCGAGGAGCTCGGCCTCGACGCGTTCGCGGTCGGCGAGCGGCACGCGGGCGACGTGCTGTCGTCGTCGCCCACCGTGATCCTCGGTGCGATCGCCGCCCGCACCTCGCGCATCCTGCTGAGCACGGGCGTCACGGTGCTGTCCCTGCTGGACCCCATCCGGGTCGCCGAGGACTACGCGACGATCGACCAGCTCAGCCGGGGCCGGTTCGAGATGGTGATCGGCAAGGGCAACGAGGCGCTCCAGTACCCGTTGCTGGGCCTCGACCTCGCCAAGCAGTACGAGTACCTCGAGGAGAACTACGAGCTGCTCCGCCTGCTCCTGAGCGGTGAGGAGGTCGACTGGGAGGGCCGTCACCGCCCCGACCTGCAGGGAGCCACGACGCTGCCGCGCCCGTACGACGGCGCGTTCCGGATCTGGCACGGCTCGGCGACGTCGCAGTTCGCGGTCGAGCTCGCCGCGCGGTGGGGCGACCCGATCGTGAGCGCCAACGCGTTCCAGCCGCGCGAGAGCTACAAGGTGCTGATCGACCACTACCGCGAGCAGTACGCGGCGGCGGGGCACGACCCGGCGTACGGGTTCGTCGGGTCCGGCTCGGGCGGGCTGTTCCTCGCGGACACCACCGAGCAGGCGATCGAGGAGTTCCGCCCCATCTACGAGGGCGCGGTCGCGCGCGCGGACCTGCGGAAGTACGACCCCGCCGCGGTCGGCAAGGTCACGAGCTTCAGGACCATCGAGGAGGCCGTCGAGCGCGGCCCGGCCCTCGTGGGCTCGCCCGAACGGGTCGCCGAGAAGATCCTCGACTACCACCAGAGCTACGGGCACGACCTGCAGTCGGTCTCGATCAACCACCTCCTGGAGCCGGCCCGGCAGGACGACGTGCTGCGCCGGTTCGCGGAGGAGGTCGTGCCGCTCGTCCGGGCCGAGGTCAAGACCGACCTGTGGGGTCCGGCCGACGCGCGCCGGGCCAAGGGGTTCACGGCGTCGTAGGTCGCGGCCGACCACGTCAGGGGGCCCCGCCGGGGCGGGAGAGACGCTCGCCGACGGGCGTCCGCGCGGTCGCCTCTCCCACCTCGCGTCAGGGCTGTCCGACCGGCCCGACGACGGGCCTCGAACCCTGGCGGAGCGTGCCCGCAGGTCCTAGGCTGGAAGAGTCCTGCGGGCACGTACGGGCACCGGAAGAAGGCTCCGACGATGTGGCTTCTCGTGATCTCCGGCGTGGTGGGCGCGGCAGTGGTCGCCGTCATCGCGTGGTCCACGGTGCGCCACGACCGGCCCCCGGCAGACGCTCTCCCACCCCTCCGACCGCACCGGCTCACGTGGCGCGAGCGGCGCCGTCGGGCACCTGACCCCCTCGTGGCGCTGGGGCTCCAGATCCGCCTGGGCCAGCTCGCGCACGAGCTGCGCGACGTCCAGGACGACCCGGGCGTCTACGCCCGGGCCCACCACTACCTCGCCGCGCAGGGCGCGTACGACGCGCTGCTGCGCGAGGCGTGCCGGCTCAGCGGTCTGGAGGTCGACGCCGACCCGCTCGCCGCGGGCCTGCGCAGCGGCGAGGACGAGCGGCTGCGCGAGGAGCTCGAGCTCAGCGCGCGCGGCTGGACCTGGTAGCCGGCCCCCGGCGCGGGTGAGGGGCCCGACGGCGGTACGCGCCGTCGTCGGGCCGCTCACCCAGGTCGCGGCCTCAGAGGGCCGAGTGGTCCCCGATCCGGTGGTAGGACCGGTCGTGGTAGACCAGCGGCGTCGCGTCGCTGCGCGTCCCCGACGCGAGCGCGCGCAGCGAGACCAGGTAGCTGTCGCCCACGGGCGTGCGCTGGATGATGCGCCCGCGCACCCAGGACAGCGCGCCGTCGATCACGGGCTCGCCCGAGTCGAGGGGGGACCATCCGCCGGCTGCGAACCGGTCGATCCCGCTCGTCGCGAAGCGTGCCGACACGTCGTCCTGGTCGGCGCTGAGGAAGTTGACCGTGACCGTGCGGGCGGCCGAGATCGCGGGCCACGACGACGAGGTCGACGCGAGCGAGAACGCGAGCAGCGGCGGCGCGGCCGAGACCGAGATGACCGAGGTCGCCGTGAAGCCCACGGGGCGCCCCTCGTGGTGCAGCGCGACGACCGCGACGCCCGCGGGGTGCTGCCGGAAGACGGCCTTGTAGGCGTCGGGGCTGAGCTGGGGCTCGTCCTGCTCGTGGAGCAGGGCCTCGAGCCCGGCGAGGCCCGCGACGTCGGAGCGGGTGGTGGGTTCGGCGGTCATCGGGTCACCTCGGCGAGCTCGGGGGCGGTCTGGTGGGTGGTGGCGTCCTGCCCGACGGCGGCGCTCGCCGCCCGGAGCAGCGGGCCCCCCGCGCGGTCGAGCCAGGCGTCGACGGCGCTCGCGAGCTCGGCCTCGCCGAGCTGGGAGTCCAGGAGCGTGAGCGTCCGCGCGGGGACGGTCGCGCCCAGCTCGACGAGGAGCGGGCGCAGGTGCACCTCGCCCGCGAGGGCGTGCGCCGGGTTGCCCGACACGACGACCGGGACCGCGACGACCCCGGCCAGGCCGTCCGGGCCGTAGAGGTCGAGGAACGCCTTGAGCAGGCCGGTGTACGAGCCCTTGTAGACGGGGGTCGCGACGACCAGGACGGTCGCGCCCGCGACGACCTCGCGCGCGGCGTCGGCCCGGGGGTGCACGGGGGCCAGGACCTCGGCCGCGATCTCGGCGAGGTCGATCGTGGCGGGGGGCGGGGTGGCCGCGAGGCCCAGGTGGTCGGTGACCCGGGTCGCGACGGCCTGCGCCGCGGACAGGGTCCGTGACCCGGGGCGGGGGTTGCCGACCAGGGTGACCACGGCGGGTCGGGGCGGGTGGGATGCGCCGTCGGCGGGGCCAGGCCGGGTGTCGAGGCCGCTGTCGGTGCCGGCCGAGTCGCTGGGCGGTGTCTGGTGCTGCGTCATGGTGTCCTCGCTGTCGTCGTGCTGCACGCTTGCCGCGCCGGTGCCGGCGCGGCCAGGTCATCTCCCGGAGCACCCCGTCGTGGGAGGGGTTGCTGACCAGCGAGCCGGGGCTTGGCGCTGGTGCTCGTGACCGTTGGGTAGGGGTATAGCCCGACCGACGCCAATCTGTACCGATCCGGTCGAGATTTCTCACGGCGTGGACGGTTGTTTCGTGGCGGGCTCGCGCGCTGCGTGCCGGGCGGCCCCGGGTCGCCTGCGTGGCACGGCCGCGCCGGGGCTCCCGGCGGCGGCCCCGGGCAACCGTGATGTCCCAGGTCGTGAGCCTGCCGTCTCCCAGAGTGGGACGGGAGTACGGCGCTGTTTACACGTACGTAACCTGGTGCAGTTAAGAACCAGCCCTGCCGAGGAGCACTTCATGGATAGTCGTCTGCACTCCGTCTACGACGAGGTCCTCGCCCGCAACCCTGGTGAGGCCGAGTTCCACCAGGCGGTGCGTGAGGTCTTCGACTCGCTCGGGCCGGTGCTCCAGAAGAACCCCCAGTACGTCGACGCCGCCGTGCTCGAACGCATCTGCGAGCCCGAGCGACAGATCATCTTCCGCGTGCCGTGGGTCGACGACAAGAACCGCGTGCAGATCAACCGTGGTTTCCGCGTCGAGTTCAACTCGGCGCTCGGCCCGTACAAGGGCGGCCTGCGGTTCCACCCGTCGGTCTACCTGGGGATCGTCAAGTTCCTCGGGTTCGAGCAGATCTTCAAGAACTCGCTCACCGGCATGCCCATCGGCGGCGGCAAGGGCGGCTCGGACTTCGACCCGCGCGGCAAGTCCGACGGCGAGGTCATGCGCTTCTGCCAGTCGTTCATGACCGAGCTCTACCGCCACATCGGCGAGTACACGGACGTCCCGGCCGGCGACATCGGCGTGGGTGGGCGCGAGATCGGCTACCTGTTCGGCCAGTACAAGCGCATCACGAACCGCTACGAGTCCGGTGTCCTCACGGGCAAGGGCATCAGCTGGGGCGGGTCGCTCGTGCGGACCGAGGCCACGGGCTACGGCACGGTCTTCTTCGCCGACCACATGCTGCGCACCAAGGGCCAGAGCTTCGAGGGCCAGCGCGTCGTCGTCTCGGGCTCGGGGAACGTCGCGACCTACGCGATCCAGAAGGCCCAGCAGCTCGGGGCGAACGTCGTGTCGTTCTCCGACTCGTCGGGCTACGTGGTCGACGAGGCCGGCGTGGACGTCGAGCTGCTCCGCCAGATCAAGGAGGTCGAGCGCGGACGCGTGGCCGACTACGTCGAGCGCCGCCCCGGTGCGCGCCTCGTCACGGGCGGCAGCATCTGGGACGTCCCCGCGACCGTCGCCCTGCCCTGCGCCACGCAGAACGAGCTGACCGAGCAGGACGCCAAGCAGCTCGTCGCCAACGGTGTCCTCGCGGTCGCGGAGGGCGCCAACATGCCCACCACGCCGGGTGCCGTCGCGCTGCTCCAGGAGGCCGGCGTGCTCTTCGCGCCCGGCAAGGCCGCGAACGCCGGCGGCGTCGCGACCTCGGCCCTCGAGATGCAGCAGAACGCCTCGCGCGACGCGTGGACGTTCGAGTACACCGAGGAGCGCCTCGCGCACATCATGGAGGGCATCCACTCGCGCTGCGAGGAGACGGCCGACGAGTACGGCGAGCCGGGCAACTACGTGCTCGGTGCGAACATCGCGGGCTTCACCAAGGTGGCCGACGCGATGATCGCCCAGGGCGTCATCTGACGCTCGTCCTGACGGGCCGCTGAGCGGCCCGCTCGACGGGAGCGGCCCGCCGCACGCCTCACGGCCCTGTCT
>NZ_JBHXBO010000278.1:0-4903 GCF_042726775.1 Oerskovia sp. NPDC060287 | reverse complement strand
GCGTCTCACCTCTCGGGTGCGAGCCGCACCGGTGCGGCACCCACCCCGGAGCGGGCGCGGTCCGCGTCGGCCCCGGGACGTGAGGCCGGCACAGGGGATTCCCAGTGGGACGGGGTACTGTCGGCGCGTGAGCACGAGCACCCCCGACCCCGACGTGAACGAGACCCCGACCGGCCTCGACGCCGCTTCGACTCCGGAGGCCGGCTCGACCGGCGCCGCGGGCCGTACCGACCCGGAAGCGGTCGGCGCACCGCGCGACGACGCGAACGAGGGCCTTCGTGGCGACGAGGTCGAGATCGAGTCGGTCATCGACCCGACGACCGTCCGACGCGCTCCGCGCTACAAGGCCTTCTTCCTGACCGGCGCCCTGGCAGGGATCGTGCTCGGCCTGGCGATCGGTATCTCGTGGCTCGTGTCCCCCGCGGCGAGCGGTGTCCTCAAGCCCGGTGTCTACCTCAGCGTGATCGTGCTGGGGACGACCACGCTCACGACGCTCATCGCGGGCGCGCTCGCGATCTGGGCCGACAAGCGCAGCCTGCGCCGCTGACGTCCTCGACGTCGTGACCGCGGCGGCTCGTCGAGAACTCGGGCCTGCCGTCGTGCTCGACCGGTGATCTCCTCGTGGGCGGACTGCCCCGGCGGGCAGGCCGTCCGCGTCACGAGCCGGCGACCACCGGTGCGGGATCGTCCCCGGGATGCCACGTCTGGCGGACCAGCTGACGGAACCGGACCCCCGCCGGCATGCCGGCGACCACTGCGGCAGCTCCGAGGAGCGCGATCGCGACCGACACCGCACCCGTGGCCCCGATCGTGCTGCGGTACGCCGCCAGCGGGTGCGCGGGATCGCCCGTGACCTGGAGCAGCGCCAGGACCGCCGGGACGACGACGGTCGCGAGCCCGAGGACCAGGACACCTCCCGCCCAGAGCAGGGGCGGTCCGTCGAGGGCCCGCCGGACGAGCGCGTCGTCGGGCCGCCACGTGCCCGCGTCGTCGGCGAGGGCATGTCTGCGCAGCGCGCGGCGTTCGCGGACCCTCACGACGGTGGTCGCCACGAGGGCGAGCAGGAGGACCGCCGACCCCGCCAGCGCGAGCACGGCCCCTGCCGTGATGAGCACGTCGATCGCCACCTCCCCCGCCTCGTCGAAGTACCGGGTGTCGGCGTTCTTGCCCGGCTTGCGGAGGTAGACCGCGACGATCCCCACGACCGGTCCGGCCCCGAGCAGGACGCCGCCGACGACGGTCAGCGGCTTCTGGGCCCTGGCCGCCAGGCGGTGCAGCCTGCCGAGGTCGATCGTCCGCTCGTCGGCCGGGCGGAGACGCTTCTCGGTGCGCACGGCGCTCCGGACGACCTCGTCGTTCCAGGCCTGCCTCGGCCGGTCGGTCAGGGCCGTCCACGCCCGCCGGCCTCGGCCTCTCAGCCCGGACAGTGCGAACCCGACGAGCACGGTCAGGAGAGCCGACCCGGCGAGGACGGTGAGCCCGACCGCCACCATGTCGCTCGCGAAGATCATCACGGGCGCGACCAGGAGGACGGCTACCCCGACGGCGACCAGGAGGGCGACGCACAAACCGACGAGAGGTGTCGTGGGGGTGGCGTCGTCGGCCAGCGCGCGGGCCCGCACCGTGCGCACCGGCACGTGCTCGGGAGCCGTGCCGGCGAGCGTGTCGAGCCTGCGCCCGAGGAAAGTGCGCGAGATTGCGCTCGACACGGCGTACAGGACGCCGCCCGCGGCGGGGACCGCGCACACGTAGATGATCGAGGCCCGGCTGACCGGGTCGAGGTGCAGGTCTCGCCAGACGTCCGGGAACCCCTCCTCGAGCGTGAGCCAGGTGCCGAGGAGGACCAGGAAGCCGAGGCCGGCCGAGTACAGGACGGTCCTCGAGATCGTCAGCAGGCCGTCGGCGAGGACCTGTGCGCGGCTCGGCGCGGGTTCGACGAGCCGGAGCGTGCTCGTCGGGACGCGTCGCCCGAGCAGCGCGATCGTCCTGCCGGGGGAGCCTTCGGGGGAGTCGGTCACTGCGCGAGGGTAGCGACCACGGCGCTGTCCGTACAGGGGCGAGGCCTCCTCGGGGCGAGCGGTCCATCTCCTGATCGCGGCTTCTGGCGAACGGCGACCGTATGGGAGACTGGAGCCGTGGCCCCCCGCGGAGATGGACTTCTTAACCACGACCTCATGCCCGGCGAGAAAGGCCCCCAGGACGCTTGCGGCGTCTTCGGTGTCTGGGCGCCCGGCGAAGAGGTCGCCAAGCTTGCCTACTTCGGTCTGTACTCGTTGCAGCACCGCGGTCAGGAATCAGCCGGGATCGCGACCAGCAATGGTGAGCAGATCCTCGTCTACAAGGACATGGGACTCGTCTCCCAGGTCTTCGACGAGCGCGCGCTGAACGCCCTGACCGGACACATCGCCGTCGGGCACTGCCGGTACTCCACCACGGGTGGGGTGACCTGGGAGAACGCCCAGCCGACGCTCGGCGCGACGTCCGCCGGGACCGTCGCCCTGGGCCACAACGGCAACCTGACCAACTCGGCCGAGCTCGTGAACCTCGTCGCCGAGCGCTACGGCGCCCAGCGCCGGGGCGAGCTCGCGCGTGGCAACACGACCGACACGGCGCTCATCACCGCGCTGCTCGCGGGCGACGACGACCACTCTCTCGAGGACACCGCGATGGAGGTCCTCCCTCGTCTGCGCGGTGCCTTCAGCCTCGTCTTCATGGACGAGAAGACGCTCTACGCGGCGCGTGACCCGCAGGGCGTGCGCCCGCTCGTGCTCGGACGCCTCGAGCGCGGCTGGGTCGTCGCGAGCGAGACCCCGGCGCTCGACATCGTGGGCGCCTCGTTCGTCCGTGAGGTCGAGCCCGGCGAGCTCATCGCGATCGACGGGGACGGCCTGCGTTCGCAGCGCTTCGCGCCGGTCGAGCGCGCCGGCTGCGTCTTCGAGTACGTCTACCTCGCACGCCCGGACACCTCGATCAACGGCCGCTCGGTCCATGCAGCGCGTGTCGAGATGGGGCGCCAGCTGGCCCGCGAGCACGGCATCGAGGCGGACCTCGTGATCCCCGTCCCCGAGTCCGGGACCCCTGCCGCGGTCGGGTACGCGCAGGAGTCGGGCATCCCGTTCGGGCAGGGCCTGACCAAGAACGCCTACGTCGGACGCACCTTCATCCAGCCCTCGGACACCCTGCGCCAGCTCGGCATCCGGCTCAAGCTCAACCCGCTGCGCGACGTGATCCGTGGCAAGCGCCTGGTCGTCGTGGACGACTCGATCGTCCGCGGCAACACGCAGCGCGCACTGATCCGCATGCTCCGCGAGGCCGGGGCGGCCGAGGTCCACGTCCGGATCAGCTCCCCGCCCGTCAAGTGGCCCTGCTTCTACGGGATCGACTTCGCGTCCCGCGCCGAGCTCATCGCGAACGGCCTGTCCCCGGACGAGGTCGGCGCCTCCCTGGGCGCGGACACCCTCGGCTACATCTCGGAGGAGGGCATGATCGCGGCGACCGAGCAGTCGGCGTCGCAGCTGTGCACCGCCTGCTTCACCGGGAAGTACCCCATCGAGCTGCCCCCGGACGACCAGCTGGGCAAGCACCTCCTCGAGCAGGCCGAGCTCCCGCTCGGTGCACCGGAGGACGGTCTGCGCTCGCTCTCCGTGGGAGTGGGCGGCGGGACCGCCCTCGACCATCCCTGACCCCGTACGACGCACCGCCCGGACACCGGGCGCGCCGCAACCACCAGGAGTTCATTCGTGTCTGAAGGTCTCACGTACGCCGCAGCCGGTGTCGACACCGAGGCGGGCGACAAGGCCGTCGAGCTGATGAAGGACGCCGTGCGACGCACGCACGGCCCCCAGGTCCTCGGAGGAGTGGGCGGTTTCGCCGGGCTCTACGACTTCAGCGAGGTCGCGACCTACACCAAGCCGCTGCTCGCGACGTCGACCGACGGCGTGGGCACCAAGGTCGCGATCGCGCAGGCTCTGGACATCCACGACACGATCGGCTTCGACCTGGTCGGCATGGTCGTCGACGACATCGTCGTGGTGGGCGCCAAGCCGCTGTTCATGACGGACTACATCGCGTGCGGCAAGGTGGTCCCGGAGCGCATCGCGGGCATCGTCCGCGGCATCGCGGCCGCGTGCGAGGTCGCCGGCACGGCGCTCGTCGGCGGCGAGACCGCCGAGCACCCGGGCCTCCTGGGCGAGGACGAGTACGACGTCGCGGGCGCAGCCACCGGGGTCGTCGAGGCGGACCGCCTGCTCGGCCCCGAGCGCGTCCGAGAGGGCGACGTCCTCATCGCTCTGGGTTCGTCCGGCCTGCACTCGAACGGCTACTCGCTGGTGCGTGCGGTCGTCAAGCACGCAGGCTGGGAGCTGGACCGCGAGGTCGAGGAGTTCGGCCGCACGCTGGGCGAGGAGCTCCTCGAGCCCACGCGCGTCTACGCGAGCGACTGCCTCGCCCTGGCGCACGACGACGCCGCGCAGGTTCACGCGTTCACGCACGTCACGGGTGGCGGGCTCGCGGCGAACCTCGCCCGCGTCCTGCCGGCAGGCCTCGTCGGCACCGTGGACCGCGGCTCGTGGGACGTCCCGCCGGTCTTCACCGTGGTGCGCGACCTCGGCAACGTGCCGCGTCGCGACCTCGAGAACACGCTCAACCTGGGCGTGGGCATGGTCGCGATCGTCGGAGCGGACGGTGCCGACGCGGCGCTCGCCCGGTGCGCCGAGCTGGGCCTTCCGGCCTGGGTCCTGGGGACGGTCAGCGCCCTCGACGAGTCGACCACGGCCTCCTCGCTCGGCGAGGACCTCGTCGTGGGTACCAAGGGAGTCCACGCCGGCGCCGTGCGCCTGACGGGTGACTACCGCAACTGAGCGCAGTGACGACGAAGGCGCGTCCTTCTCGCTCGGGCCCTGGA